>JBIKZP010000481.1:0-2603 GCA_044354655.1 Rhodoferax sp.
GGCCTGCTCTTCCAGCAGCAGTTGGTGGCTTCGGGCAAAGGCGTAGGGTAGCGGGTAGCGCATGGCCATGGGGGTGAAGTGTGGGGTGACCGGGAAAACTCAGGGCTTGTTCGCGAGAGGCGCCAGCGGAGCCTTAGGCGCTTCAGGCGCGGCTTTAGGTGCAGCTTTTGTGGCTGGGGTGAGGGGTGGCAACACGGCCGCCTCATTGATGGGCAGCACCTGGTTGGGCAGCGGCTGGGCCTCTTTCAGGCCCGAGCGCATCTGGTCGTAGCGGTCCATCGACAGGCGGTCGGTGGCCGCAGCGTCACGCACCACCACGGGTCGCAAAAACACCATGAGGTTGGTTTTCTTGCGGCTGCGGGTTTCACTTTTGAACAGGTTGCCAAAGAAAGACACATCACCCAGACCGGGCACTTTTTCCTGGCTGCCCGAGTACTCGTCCTGCAACAAACCACCCAGCACCACGATGGCGCCGTCGTCCACCAAGACGTTGGACTCAATGGTTCGCTTGTTGGTGGTGGGGCCATTGCTGGCGTTCAGCGTGGAGGCCTGCACGCTGGAGACCTCCTGGTAAATCGCCAGCTTGACGGTGCCGTTCTCGCTGATTTGCGGCTTCACCTTGAGGGTCAGCCCTACATCTTTGCGCTCAATCGTCTGAAACGGGTTGACGGTACTGCCACTGCCCGCGCCCGTGTTGGTGAATTGACCCGTCACAAAGGGCACGTTCTGCCCGATGACAATCTTGGCCTCTTCATTGTCCAGCGTCAGCAAGTTGGGCGTGGACAGCACATTGCCGCTGCCGGACTCTTCCAGAAAACGTGCCAAAAATCCCAGCACATACACGCCATTGGTCTGCTTGAGCGCGCCCACGTTGAGACCGCGCGATGGCGCCACCGTGCTGCTGGCCGCGCCAGCGGCCAGGTTGATGATGTTGCTGCCACCGCTGCCAAAGTTGGAGCCCAGCAGGCCAATCAGAGAATCGCCGCTTTTACCCAAGGCGCCCTGCCATTGCACGCCAAATTCAGCCGCCTTGTCGACGCTGACCTCGGCAATCAGGCTCTCCACAAACACCTGGGCGCGTCGGGCATCGAGCTTGTCAATGACGGCGCGCAACTGGCGGTACTGCGGGTCGGGCGCGGTGATGATGAGTGAGTTGGTGGCCGCATCGGCTTGCACTTGGCCGCCGGTGCTGGAAGCCGCTGCAGCGGTCGAGGCGCCAGCGGGTGCGCCCGACGGCGTGCTGGTTGGCGTACGCACTTCGCCACTCATGGCGGCACGCAAGGTGGCCGCCAATTTGGTGGCATCGGCATTCTTCAGGTACACCACATGAATGTTGCCCGCCGGGTCGGTGCTGCCCTGTGCTTCGGGTTGGTCCAGCTTCTCCACCAGTGATTTAACCAACGCCACCCGGGCGGCATTTGCCGCACGCAGCAACAGCGAATTGGAGCGCGGCTCGGCAATCAGCAGGGTTTTGAAAGTGTTGTCGGCCTGGCCCGCGCCTGCTGCAGGGGCGCTGCCTGACTCCACCAGACGCAGCACCAAGGGCGCCAGGTCTACCGCAATGGCGTGCTTCAGCGGCAGTACCTCCACCTCGGTGGCGTTGGACACATCCATGGCCGCAATGATGCGGGCCAGACGGCGCAGGTTGTCTGCGTAGTCGGTAATTACCAGCGAGTTATTGCCGGCGTTGGCATTGATGGTGTTGTTGGGACTGATGAGCGGGCGCAGCACCGGCACCAGGTTGGCGGCCTGCTCAAAGTTGAGCTTGAAAATTTGCGTGGTGATCTGGTTGCCCACCACCTTGCTTGCGACGCCGTCGTCCAGATTAAGAGCGCCACTTTGCAGCTTGGCATCGGCCTCGGGAATCACCTTGTACAGACCGGCTGACTCCACCATGGTGAAACCCTGCAAGCGCAGCGCCGCCAGAAACTGGTTCATGGCCGTCACGCGGCTCACCGGCTTGTCGGTCACCAGCGTGAGGGTGCCCTTGACGCGCGGATCGACCACCAGGTTGTAACCGGTGATGACCGCCATGGTGCGCGCCACCGACTCAATATCCGCGTTGCTGAAATTCAGCGTGGCGGGCTCGCCAGGCTTGGACACTGGCGTGGTCTGGGCACCCACAGGCCAAGCGAGCAAGGCCAGCGCCGTGGCCAACAGCAGCTGCTGGGTGGCAGTCCGTAGCGCCCAGGCGGGCCGGTAAAAGTTTGGAAATGTCATATACGTTCAACCTACTTTGATGATGGCCCGTGCGCCATCGCGTCGTCCAATGATGTTCAACAGATTCGACAGTGCCTCTTGCCGTTCGGGGGTGGCGCTGGCCTCGCCGTCAAAGCGCAAGCGTCCGGCCACCCATTGGCCCGTGCCCGACAAGCGCAGGCTGCCGTCCAGCGTTTCCAGAGCGCAACTCGGCAGCGCGCCGCCGGTCAGCGTGAAGCGGTAACTGCCCATGGGCTTGAGGGTGGACAGTCGCGAGGACAGCGCTAGCGCTTCCAGCCGAACGCTGCCGCGCACACTGCTGCGGCCCTGCTGCAGCTGTACTGCCAGACCTTGTGTGGACAGGCTCAACTGCCCCTCGGGCAGCACCGTGTTCCAGGGCGCAC
>JBIKZP010000482.1:0-2602 GCA_044354655.1 Rhodoferax sp.
GTCTGGACGACATTCCTCTCATGTCCGAGGCTGATACACGCCTCTACCACAGCGCCCGCAAGCGCTTTGGCGAGCTGTTTGAAGACAAGGCCTATGAGCTGCACTTCCGCCTGGAGCCCGGCCAACTGATGATGTTTGACAACAACCGCGTGCTGCACGGCCGCACGTCCTTCAACCCGTCTGAAGGCCACCGCCAGTTGCAAGGCTGCTACATTGACCGCGACGGCCCACGCAGCCAGTACCGTGTACTGCACCGCAAGCTAGGCCATGCCTGACCCAGCCCTTCAACCCATTCAAGAAAGAACAGAGACATGAAAACAGTCGACTTCATTGAGATGAAACACGGCACCAAGGCCGAATACGAATATCTGCATGAGCTGGAAACTCAGTACATCCGTGCCCTGCCTGAGCGCTTGCTGGTGGCGCTGGAGCGCCTGGACGGTTCGCTGGAAGGCTACAAAGTCAGCCGCCTGCAACACTCGCTGCAAAGCGCCACCCGGGCCGAGGCCGATGGGGCCGATCTGGAAATGATTGTGGCCGCGCTGGTGCACGACATGGGCGACGAGTTATCTCCAGAGAACCACTCGCAAATGGCAGCGTCCATTTTGCGACCCTATGTGCGCGCCGAGGTGTCCTGGGTGGTTGAAATGCACGGCCTGTTCCAGATGAAGTACTACGCACACCACTACGGCAAAGACCCCGATGGCTACCTGGCCCACAAAGACCACCCGTGGTTTGAAACCTGCAACCGTTTTGTTGAGTTGTATGACCAGGCCGCCTTTGACCCGGCCTACCCCACCAAGCCGCTGAGCTACTTTGCGCCCATGCTGAAGCAAGTCTTCTCGCGCGCCCCGTTCGACCCCGCCATCACCAAGGAATAAGCGCCGACCCGGTCTGCACCGCAAGCGCTGAGCTCTACCCATGACTTACCCTGTTGAGCTGGACAATCCGACCACCCAAAAGTACAAAGCCATTGCGGCAGACCTGACACAAACCATTCTCAATGGCCAAATGGCGGCTGGCGAAAAGCTGCCGCCGCACCGGGTGCTGGCCAAGCAACTAGGCGTGACCACTGGCACCGTCAGCCGCGCCTACGCCAGCTTGGAGCGTCAGGGCCTGGCCTTTGCTCGGGTGGGTGACGGCACCTATGTGCGCAACCTGGACACCTCGTCCAACGAGAACCGGCTGGTTGACAAAAACTTGCCGATTGACCTGGCCCACAACATCGCCATCCCTACCGATGAAGTTGCAGCGCTACGCAACGCTTTTGCCGAGCTGAGCCTGGAGCCCGACTGCCTGGCCGACATCTTGAGCTACCAACCCGAGACCGGCGCCAAGCGCCACCGTATGGCTGGGGCCCAATGGCTACAACGCTTTGGTACCACCGGTGACTGGCACCGCGTGATGGTGACGCACGGGGCGCAACATGCGCTGGCTGGGGTGCTGCGCACTTTTGCCCGCCCAGGTGACACTTTGCTGGTGGAGTCGCTCAGCTACCCCGGCCTGCTGGCGCTGGCCCGCTCGTTGCGCTTGCAGGTGATTGGCCTGGAGATGGATGAAGAAGGGTTGCTGCCCGAGGCCCTGGATAAAGCGGCCCAAACCTTCAACGCCAAGCTGCTGTTTTGCACCCCCACGCTGCACAACCCCACCACCAGCACCATGTCCATGGCGCGCCGTGAGGCCCTGGCAGGCGTCATTCGCAAGCGCAGCCTTATGCTGCTTGAAGATGTGGTGCATGCCGCCATACTGAACAAGCCGCCACCGGCCTTGTCGACCTTGGTGCCACAACAGTCATTCTTGATGGCCAGC
Source organism: Rhodoferax sp. (assembly GCA_044354655.1). Lineage (GTDB taxonomy): Bacteria > Pseudomonadota > Gammaproteobacteria > Burkholderiales > Burkholderiaceae_C > Rhodoferax. The sequence goes on from JBIKZP010000482.1 coordinate 1,810, forward strand.
CTGAGCAAGGTGATGGCCCCGGGTCTGCGCGTGGGTTATCTGGAAGCATCGCCCGAGTGGCTGGACAAAGTGGCTGCCAGCATCCGCTCGGACTGCTGGATGGTGGCGCCCTTGATGCCCGAAATTGCCACACGTTGGCTGCACAACGGTGATGTGGAGCGATTGACTGAGTTGCAGCGCCAGCGTATTGACGAGCGTTTGGCCCTGGCCAAGCCTTGCCTGCAAGGGTTGCCTTTCAAATGGAGTCAACACCACCCGCACCTTTGGCTCCCCTTGCCCGAGCCTTGGCACGCTGGCGAGTTTGCCTCTGCCTTGCGCCAGGCCGGAGTACTGGTGCGCACCGCCGAGGCCTTTGCTGCAGGCCGCAGCCGCGCCCCCCATGCCGTGCGCATCAGCCTGAACAGCACCAGCACCAGCGCCGAGCTGGAGTCCGGGCTGGACATTTTGGTGCGGGTGCTGAAAAGCACGCCCGTGACAGAAAGCGATCCCTGAGCCCTACGGGCCATGATGTCGCCAAGTGTCTCGCCCACTAGCCGTCAGTCCACCGTTTCACACCACAGCATCTGGCCGGCCAATGGCTTCGGCCACGATGACGGCTTCTAGCAAGCCCGCATCACTGGTGGCGTTAGGCAGCAGTTGCTTGTGCAGGCTGATCTTGACCTCTGGCTCCTGTGCCCCCATGGCCACCACGGCATCGCGAGCGCTTGTGCGCGCCAACTCAGTGGCACTCGCCAATGCCAGCGCGGGGTCGGTGAACTGCTGGGTGCCCATTGTGGAGTGCAGCACAAACAGG
>JBIKZP010000518.1:0-2601 GCA_044354655.1 Rhodoferax sp.
GCACGGTGCCGATGCCCTCCCCCGCCTAGAAGCTGGCCTGCAACCCCACCTTCATGCTGCGCCCGGGCAACGGTGCCTTGCCGGGCGCGGTCTGCGTCAGCATCGAGGTGGCCGAATAGGCCAGGGCGTCACCCATGTTGTCCAGCCGGGCAAACCACAACAGGCTGGCAGGACCAGCCTTCATGCGGTAGGACAGGGCCGAATGCCACAGGGTGTAGGCAGTGCTGGCAGTCTGGCCGCTTGGCACCTCGGTCTGAGCGGCTGAATGGCTGGCACCAAATTCTGCGGTCCATGGGCCTTGACTTGTCTGAAGCGTAGCGCCCAAGCGGGCTGGCGCAATTCGCGGCAAGGCCTGAGCATTGCGGGTGTTGCTGGCGCGCACCAGGTCTCCCCGCAGGCTGAGGTCCAGGGTCTGCGGCCCCTCGAGCAGGCGTGCTCGGCCGCTGGCTTCGAGCCCGGTAAAGCGGGCCGGCACCTGGGTGTAGAGGTACTCGGGCAGGGGCTTCTCATCCCCCTTGTTCAGGCCTGAGGCCTCTTGTGAAATGTAGTTGCTGAACTCGTTGACAAAGGCGTTCAGGCTGAAGCGGTGGGCTCCGCTGGCCCAGGCCGCGCCCAGGTCCAGGTTGCTGGAGCGTTCCAGCTCAAGCGCTGGGTTGCCGACCTCGTAGGCACGGGTCGCCAGATGTGGCCCGTCAGCATACAGCTCGTAGTCGCGCGGGGCCCGCTCCGTCCGGGCCAGATTGCCGGTGAGTTGCCAACCCGCCGCCACGGGCCAGAGGCCGCCCAGCGCATAGCTGCGCGGGCTGAAATTGCGGCTGCCAGCGACAAAGCGGGTCACCAAGGGGTTGCCCTGGGACTCGACCGTGACCGACTCCATGCGTGCGCCAAAACTAAAGCGACCCCATTGGGTGCTCAGCTCTTCATGGGCAAACAGGGCGCTCTGACGGGTGTTACTGTAGGGGGCAAAGGCCTCCTCACCATCAGCCGAAAAACTGCTCTGCTCCAGCTGCAGGCCGATCACGCCGTCCAGCGCACCCCAGCGGGCCTGGCGGGCCTCCAGCCGCAGGTCCTGCCCGCTGCTCTTGAACAGGGTGCCGGCCACAGGCCCGTCAAACTCGGTGTGCTGGTACACGCTGCGACCAATGGCGGCGCTCACCGCCTGAAACGGACCGGCCAGGCCGCGCAGTTCACCATCCAGCGCATAACGCTCAGAGCGCATGCCAATCGTGACCACATCCTCGACCACCGTGCCGTACTCGCTGCTGAAACTGCTGACCGACGCACCAAGCCGGCCCCGCTCAAAAAACACCGATCCGCCCAGCGCACCACCCCGACTCTGACTGGCCGAGTTGCAGATGCGCCGCTGCAGCGCCGGCGCACCGGGCTGGGTACAGGCCAAGCCTGCTGGCGCCTGCAGGTCGTCAGTGCCGCGGCTGAACACATCGGCGTGCAGGGTGTAGCGCTCGTTGCCTGCCTCCAGCAGGACTCCGGCGCTACGCTCGGCGTTGCCGCTGGCCAAGCCCAGATCCACCTTGCCCGCGACGCCACCCTGGTCGTCAAACAGGGCATCGCGCGGGATGCGGTTGTCAATGACATTGACCACGCCGCCCACGGCACTGCCGCCGTACAGCAGCGCGCCCGGGCCGCGCAGCACCTCGATTCGATCGGTGGCCATTGGGTCCAGCGCCACCGCATGGTCATGACTCAAGCCCGAGGCATCAAGGCTGATGCCACCGTTGTTCAGAATGCGGATGCGGTCGCCGTCCAGGCCACGGATCACGGGCCGGCTGGCGTTGGGGCCAAAGTAGCTGCTGCTGATTCCGGGTGTGCCGTCCAGCGTTTCGCCTAGCGTGGTCTTGGCGCGCAAAAGAAGTGCGGGTCCGCTGTACTGCGTCACCGGTGCAATCAGGTCGTTCGCACCCAGGGGGTTGGCGGTGATCGTGATGGGCGGCAGGGTGCCAGCGATTGGCGTTTGCGCCAGGGTAGCGCCGGCACACAAGGCACCCAGGCAGCTCAGGGTCAAAGGAATTTTTTTCATGGGAGGGACATCATTTGAGAAAGACAGGAACGCGCCAGCCGGCCAACACACGGGCTGGCGGCTTGGGGCCTAACAACGAGGGGGGTTAGCGACGCGGCGGCGGCCCGCGTGCTTCAAAGGGTGCGCCCTGGCGGGGCAGCACCGGCCCGAGCGGGCAGGGAATCCAGACGGCAAACAGCTGCAGCACCGGCAGCGCCAGCACCAGCCCTGGCGCCAGGTCGGCATGGCTAGCCTGGTCAAACAGACGACAGTCGGACACGTCGTCATGGTCATCAAACAGATGCTCTAAGGGCTGGCCGGCAACGACAGCGGGCGCACCGCCGTGCGCCACCGCGTGCACCAACCCTAGCGTCTGGCCCAGCAGCAGGGCCAGGGCCAACAGGCCTGCGGCCAGCCGCGGGGTTTGCCCAGACGCAGGCCCCGACTGACGCGGGCAATATGCCATCCTTTGCCGCGCTACTTCACAGCCACTGCATCGGTGATGCGGTAGTACAGGCCATAGGGGTCGTCGGCCAGCACGGCAAATTTGCCTTCCACCACCACGGGTTCGAGTGAGTACTTGA
>JBIKZP010000483.1:0-2600 GCA_044354655.1 Rhodoferax sp.
AAGCTGCCAACCAGGCGCAACTGGTCCAGCGCCACGGCTTCCAAGGCCTCCTTGGGGCGGGCCAGTTCCGGGGCGATCAAGGCCTTGCTAGCCGCTGAGGCCTGCGGCTCATGGGCCAAGCCTGGTCCCATTTTTGCAGGGCTGAAGAGGTCAGGGCGCACCACGGGATCGTTGCGCTCAGGCGCCAAAGCTTGCGGTGCGCTCACAAGAGGCACTTCTCTGCGCATCTGACTTTTTTGCTCGGCCATCCACTGCTGTAATTCTGGGTTGGGTGCGTCTGTGCAAGCCCCTAGCAGGCCTGCCAGGGTGATGTTCAGCCACAGCAACACCCTGGGCGAATGCGTCATTGGGTGACCTTCCTGGCAACCGCTTTATTTTGTTGCTGCGCCAACTCTGCGGCCTCCAGATGGCGGTAGGTTCTGGCGGTCGCCTCCAGCGTCAACAGGCCGTCCTGACCGGGCACCAGGTTCAGGTTGCCAAGGGTCACGAGGTGAGGGAAATGCGCCATATCTGCCATCAAGCCAGCCATGTCGTGAAAACTGCCTTTGACCCTCAGGGCAATGGGCTGCTCGGCATAGAAGCTTTTCACCAGTTCTGGGCCGGGGCGAAACAACTCAAATTGCAAATGGCGGTGCATACCGGACTGGTGGATGGCTGAAATCAGCGTGTCCATGCCTTCCTTGCCCGGCAATTGCTTTTCAAACGCGGCCAACTCGTGCTGCATTTGTACGCGTTGCCGAGCGCGCGCCTCCAGGTTCACCGCCTTGGTCAATTTCAGCGTGAATTCTTGGCGCAATTTGAGTTCCAAGCCCTGCGCATTGCGCAGCTGTTGCTCGGTGTCGCTGAGCACAAGCAACCACAGACTGCCTGCCACCAAGACACCGGTTGCCACCAGCAAAGCAACACGGGGCAGCAGCGGCCAGAGAAAGGCCTGGCGGAATTCCAGTTGGCGAAATTGTTCGAGCGCCTGCGCTACCCAGGCGGGCAGCCTGTGCCAACCATCGGTCATCCCACGCATGGACTGGCACCCTCTGTGAAGGGCTTGACTGCTGTGGGTGTGCCTCCGGGTGAAGCAACCGACACAGCAGTCCCACCCGGCGGCGGCACCCACTTCAGCTGCAGGGTGAAATTAACGGTGCGCCTTTGAACGCCTGGCGTTACCCCCACAGGAGCGGCCACAATTTCCACCAACTCGGCCTTGGCAAACACAGCACTGCTGCCCAAGGCACGCAACAACGCCGAGACCCGCTCACTCGACTTGGCCACCCCGTGCAGGGTCAGACTGTCCTTGTCCTGGCGCAAGCTGAGCAAGTAAACCTCTGGGGGCACGCATCGGGCTATTTCAGACAGCAGGCGCATGGGCAGGTTGCGGCTTGACTGCAAATCTGCCACCGCCTGCAGCTGCGTGCTCAAGGTAGCCATGTCCATCTCCACGCGCGCCATATCCTGAATCTGGCGATCAAACAGCATGGTCTCGGCTTGCAGGGTCTGGTGGTTGGCCTGGGCCCTGTTGAGTTGCACTTGCAAGGCCGCGTAATAGGCCAGGGCAACTGCAGCACCCACGGCCATCGCACCGGCCACAGACCCCTTGAAACGCAGCTGTTGGCGATGCAGGGCCCACTCGCGGTGCGGCAATAAATTCAAACGCATCATGGCAAGAACCTGCGCAGGGCCAGCCCACAGGCGGTCAGGTAGGCGGGCTTGTGGGGTATTTGCCCTGCGCAAAGTGCGGCACCGGGTGTCATGCCAACAAACGGGTCCAGCAGCACGCAAGGAGCATGGACACGCGCACCCAGACTTTCGACCAGACCGGCCAGTTCAGCAGAACCACCTGCCAGCATCACGTGCGTGACCGGTGGGTAGGCGCCCTCCCTATTGAAGGCCTGTAAGGCCTGGCTCAAGTCGGTCGTCAGCTTGTCTACGAAGGCAGCGACCCGCTCTTTGACCCACGGCGCAGAGCGGTGGGCGTGTATTTTTTGCTGTTCAGCTTGCGCCCATGTGCCGCCTTGGCGGCTTGCTATCTCTTGCGTGAGCGCAGCGCCGCCCACCGCCATTTCACGGTGATGAACAAACTGGCCGGCACACCGTATTTGCAAACTGCTGCTCTCACACCCCAACTCAAAGAAAGCCAAGGTCTGGCTCTCCCCCCCTTGGGACAGGTAGTCCATGAGACGGCTGATGGCATGGCGAGCGGCAAAGGCGTGGCTGTCCACCACCCAGGGCGTCAGACCAGCTGCCTGCGCCAACTCCTGCAATGCAAGTACCCGCTCCATGCGGGCAACGGCCATCTCCACGTCAACCAGGCCGTCCGTTGGCGCAGGTGTCTCGGCCACGCCATAGTCCAAATGGCATTCATCCAGGGGAAAGGGAAAGTATTCAGCGGCCGCTGTTTCTACCTGTTGTTGCAGCGCTTGCGGCTGCAGCTTAGCGGGCAAGCGTATTTTTTTGACCAGCACCGCCGCGGTGGGCAGTGCCATAGCCACACGTCGGGTCGGGCTGGCGCTGGCGCTCAGGAGTTGTTTCAAGGCCTGGGCGATTTCATCGAAGGCATGGATTTTTCCGTCCACCACCCAACCTGGCTGCATGGGTTCGGATGCGCA
>JBIKZP010000484.1:0-2596 GCA_044354655.1 Rhodoferax sp.
GGTGCGGGAGTTTCAGTTGCGCATTCGCCTGAAATTTTCCCTGCGCACACCCCAGGGACGTGAGCTGTTGCCCGAGACCGAAATCTTGCAGCAGCGCGACATCACCTACAACGAAACGGCGGCACTCGCCAAAGAAACCGAGGAGGCGCTGCTCTACAAAAACATGCAGACCGACATCGTGCAGCAGCTGTTGCGTCGCCTCTCCACCGTGACCTATGCAACTAGCCCCTAACCTACTGGCGGGCCATTTGCACAAGGGCCTAAAAAGCCTGTACACCCTGCATGGCGATGAGCCCCTGCTGATTCAGGAGGCGGCCGACGCCCTGCGCGCTGCGGCTCGCACCCAGGGCTACACCGAACGCAGTTCCCACACGGTAGCGGGGGCCCACTTTGACTGGAGCGAGGTGCTGGCCGCCGGTGGCTCGATGAGCCTGTTTGCCGACAAGCAGCTGCTAGAAATTCGTATCCCTTCGGGCAAGCCGGGCAAAGACGGTAGCACCGCCTTGCAGCAACTGGCCGAACAATCACGCGACAACGATTCAACGCTGACCCTGGTCATCCTGCCCCGGCTGGACAAGCTCACCAAAGGCAGCGCCTGGTTTGCCGCACTGGAGAGTTTTGGCGTCACCGTGCAAATGGAGCCGGTGGAGCGCGCCGCCTTGCCCGCCTGGATTGCCCAGCGCCTGGCGCTCCAAGACCAGCGCGTGGTGGCGGGCGAAGAAGGCCAGCGCACCCTGCAATTTTTTGCCGACCGGGTGGAAGGCAACCTATTGGCGGCGCACCAGGAAATTCAAAAACTCGCGCTCTTGCATCCTACTGGTGAGCTCAGCTTTGCGCAGATAGAAACTGCCGTGCTCAACGTGGCGCGCTACGACGTGTTCAAGCTGTCGGAGGCCGTGCTGGCCGGCCAGGCCGCGCGCGTCCTGCGCATGCTCGACGGCCTCAAGGCCGAGGGCGAGGCCGAAGTGCTGGTGCACTACACCCTGAGTGAAGACATACGCGCCTTGAAGCGCGTCAAAGACGCCATGAACCAGGGCCGCCCCCTGCCCATGGCCTTGCGTGAGCAACGCGTCTGGGGCGCCAAAGAGCGCCTGTTTGAGCGGGTGCTGCCGCGTTTGAGCGACAAGGCGCTGGCCCAAATGCTGCACGCCGCCCACCTGGTGGACGGCATTGTCAAAGGCCTCAAGCAGGCCGACTGGCCCACCGACAACTGGCAAGCCCTGCACCGCCTGGCCATGCTGCTGTGCCGCCACTGCATGGCCCAGCCTGCCGCCGTGCGCGGCCCTGCCCGCTAGCACTGCCGCACTGTTAGGATTTACCCATGACCGCTCCCACCCTCGCCACCCAAGCCAGCGCCGCTGACGCCGCTTATGCCGCCGACCTGGCCAACATCGCTAGCTACACCCAGACCCTGGGGCAGCAGGCTAAGGCCGCCTCGGCCCTGATGGCCAAAGCCTCCACCGCCACCAAAAACAAGGCCCTCACCACCCTGGCGGCCCTGTTGCGTGCCAACGTGCAGCCGCTGCAAATAGACAACGCCCGCGACCTGGCGCGCGCCCAGCAAGCCGGCTTGGCCGCGCCCCTGGTAGACCGCCTCAAGCTCAGCCCCCAGGTGCTGGAAACCTGCGCCCAGGGCTGCGAGCAGCTCGCCGCCATGCCCGACGTCATTGGCGAAATTATTGGCATGAAGCAGCAACCCAGCGGCATCCGCGTGGGCCAGATGCGCGTGCCCATTGGCGTGTTCGGCATGATTTTCGAAAGCCGCCCCAACGTCACCATTGAGGCCGCCAGCCTGTCCATCAAAAGCGGCAACGCCTGCATCTTGCGCGGCGGCTCTGAGGCCATTGAGTCCAACAAAGCGCTGGCCTTGCTGGTGCAGCAAGCCCTGCTGGCCGCTGGCCTGCCCGCAGACGCGGTGCAACTGGTGCAAACCACCGACCGCGCCGTGGTGGGCCAACTCATCACCCTGCCGCAGTACGTTGATGTGATCATTCCGCGCGGCGGCAAGGGCCTGATTGAGCGCATCAGCCGCGACGCCAAAGTGCCCGTCATCAAACACCTGGACGGCAACTGCCACGTCTACGTGGATGACCCGTGCGACCTGGACATGGCCGTCAAAGTGGCCGACAACGCCAAAACCAACAAGTACAGCCCCTGCAATGCCGCTGAAGGCTTGCTGGTGGCGCGCAGTGTGGCCGCGCAGTTTTTGCCGCGCATTGGCGCCATTTACGCTGCCAAAGGCGTAGAAATGCGCGCCGACCCCGAAGCCCTGGCGCTGTTGCAAGCGGCGCTGCCCCACGCCAAACTGCTAGCCGCCACCGAGCAAGACTGGTATGAGGAATATTTGGCCCCCATCATCAGCATCAAAGTGGTGGCCGGGGTGGACGAGGCCATGGCCCACATCAACCATTACAGCAGCCACCACACCGACGCCATCATTACCCGCGACCACATGCACGCCCAGGCCTTTTTGCGCGAGGTCGACTCCGCCAGCGTCATGGTCAACACCAGCACCCGCTTTGCCGACGGCTTTGAATTTGGCCTAGGCGCCGAAATCGGCATCAGCACCGACAAATTCCACGCCCGCGGTCCCGTC
>JBIKZP010000080.1:0-7844 GCA_044354655.1 Rhodoferax sp.
GGTGCTGACCAATTTCAAAACCAAGTTCACCGTGGACTGGTCACCTTTCTTGGGTAAAAAATGGACCGATGCGGCTGACACCGCCTTGCCCATGGCCGAGTGGAAACGCTTGGCCGAGCGCATCAGCACCATTCCCTCTTCCGTCACACCACATTCCTTGGTGAAAAAGGTCTATGACGACCGCGCTGCCATGGGTCGCGGCGACTTGCCTGTGGACTGGGGCATGGGCGAACACATGGCGTTTGCCTCCCTGGTGGCCAGTGGCTACCCGGTGCGTCTGTCGGGCGAAGACTCCGGTCGCGGCACCTTCACCCACCGCCACGCCGTCATTCACGACCAAAAGCGTGAGAAGTGGGACATCGGTACCTACGTGGCGCTGCAAAACGTCACCGAGAACCAGGCACCCTTCACCGTCATTGACTCGATCTTGTCGGAAGAAGCGGTGCTCGGTTTTGAGTACGGCTATGCCTCCAACGAGCCCAACACCATGGTCATCTGGGAAGCGCAGTTTGGCGATTTTGCCAATGGCGCCCAAGTGGTGATAGACCAGTTCATCGCCTCCGGTGAAGTCAAGTGGGGCCGCGTCAACGGCCTGACCTTGATGCTGCCGCACGGCTACGAAGGCCAAGGCCCAGAGCACAGCTCGGCGCGCCTGGAGCGCTTCATGCAATTGGCCGCGGACACCAACATGCAGATCGTGCAGCCCACCACGGCCAGCCAGATCTTCCACGTGTTGCGCCGCCAGATGGTGCGAGACCTGCGCAAGCCCTTGATCATCTTCACGCCCAAGTCGCTGTTGCGCAACAAAGATGCCACGTCCCCGGTGTCCGAGTTCACCAAAGGCTGCTTCCAGACCGTAATTCCTGAGAACAAGACGCTCAAGGCCGACAAGGTCAAACGCGTGCTGGTGTGTTCAGGCAAGGTCTATTACGACCTGGTTAAAAAGCGCGAAGAGGCGGGCGCTGATGATGTGGCCATTTTGCGTGCCGAGCAACTGTATCCCTTCCCGCACAAGGCCTTCGCTGCCGAGCTCAAGAAATACCCCAACGCCACCGAACTGGTGTGGACGCAGGACGAGCCACAAAACCAGGGCGCCTGGTTCTTTGTGCAGCACTACATCCATGAAAACATGAGCACGGGTCAGAAGCTGGGTTACTCCGGTCGCGCCGCCTCCGCCTCGCCGGCGGTGGGCTATTCGCACCTGCACCAGGAGCAGCAAAAAGCGCTGGTTGAAGGCGCGTTTGGCAAGCTCAAAGGCTTTGTCCTGACCAAATAAAACTCGTCCCAGAACAACGAATACCTACCGAAAGAACTGATATGGCCATCGTAGAAGTCAAAGTACCGCAGCTGTCTGAATCCGTGGCTGAAGCCACCATGCTGCAATGGAAAAAGAAAGTGGGAGACAGCGTCACGGCGGACGAAATCCTGATCGACATTGAAACCGACAAAGTGGTGCTTGAAGTGCCCGCGCCTTCCAGTGGCGTGCTGGTTGAAATTCTGGTGGGCGATGGCGGCACCGTGGCGGCCGAGCAGCTCATTGCCCGTATCGACACCGAAGCCAAAGCCGGCGTCAGCGTAGCCGCGTCGGCCCCAGCTTCAGCTGCTGCTGCGGTTGCAGTGACTCCAGTGGCTGTGGCTGTGGTTGCAGCTGCCGGCTCCAGCCACATGGCCGGTGTGGCCATGCCCGCTGCCGGCAAGCTCATGGCCGATAACAGCCTGGCCGCAGGTTCGGTGTCTGGCACCGGCAAAGACGGTCGCGTCACCAAAGGTGATGTGCTCAGCGCCGTGGCAGCGCCCAAAGTAGCCGCCTCCAGTCCCATCCCCACCGGCGCGCCAACCAAGACCCTGCCGCAAGTGGCCGGGCCTGCTGCCATGAACCTGGGTGACCGTCCCGAGCAACGCGTGCCCATGACCCGTCTGCGTGCGCGTGTGGCTGAGCGTCTGTTGCAGTCGCAGTCGACCAACGCCATCCTCACCACCTTCAACGAAATCAACATGGCCCCGGTCATGGACATGCGCAAGCGCATGCAAGAGCGTTTTGAAAAAGAACACGGCGTGAAGTTAGGCTTCATGAGCTTCTTCGTCAAAGCCGCGGTGCACGCCTTGAAGAAGTTCCCGGTGCTCAATGCCTCGGTGGACGGCAACGACATCGTCTACCACGGCTACTTTGACATTGGTATCGCGGTCGGTTCGCCCCGTGGTTTGGTGGTGCCAATTTTGCGCAATGCCGACCAAATGAGCTTTGCCGACATCGAGAAGAAGATTGCTGAATATGGCGCTAAAGCCAAAGACGGCAAGCTGGGCATGGAAGAAATGACTGGCGGCACCTTCTCCATCAGCAACGGCGGCACCTTCGGCTCCATGATGTCCACCCCCATCATCAACCCACCGCAGTCAGCCATTTTGGGCGTGCACGCCACCAAAGACCGCGCCATGGTGGAAAACGGCCAAGTGGTGGTTCGCCCCATGAACTACTTCGCCATGTCGTACGACCACCGCATCATCGACGGCCGTGAAGCCGTCTTGGGCCTGGTCGCCATGAAAGAAGCACTGGAAGATCCAGCGCGTTTGCTGTTTGATATCTAAGCCCACGCTAAATTGAACCTGTCCGTCTGGCCCGACACACGGTCATGCCGACGGCAGGTTTTCTAGCTTATAAAGATAGGAATTCTCATGAGTAAACAATTCGACGTCGTCGTCATCGGCGCTGGCCCCGGTGGCTACATTGCGGCCATTCGTGCGGCCCAGCTGGGCTTTCAGGTGGCGTGTATTGATGAGTGGCAAAACGCAGCGGGTGGCCCAGCCCCTGGCGGCACTTGCACCAACGTGGGCTGCATTCCGTCCAAGGCTTTGCTGCAGTCAAGCGAGCACTTTGACCATGCCAACCACCACTTCGCCGAGCACGGCATCAGCGCCACCGGTGTGAAGATGGACGTGGCCAAGATGCTTGCCCGCAAGGACACCGTCGTGAAACAAAACAACGACGGTATTTTGTACTTGTTCAAAAAGAACAAGGTCAGCTTCTTCCATGGCCGCGGCGCATTTGTCAGCAAATCCGATGCCGGCTATGACATCAAAGTAACCGGCAAGGTTGAAGAAACACTGACCGGCAAACACATCATCGTGGCAACCGGCTCCAGCGCGCGCGCCTTGCCTGGCACACCGTTTGATGAAGTCAATGTGTTGTCCAACGACGGCGCTTTGCGTGTGGGCGCTGTGCCCAAAAAACTGGTGCTCATTGGCTCGGGTGTGATTGGCCTGGAAATGGGCTCGGTCTGGCGACGTTTGGGTGCTGAGGTCACCATCCTCGAAGGTCTGCCCACTTTCCTGGGTGCGGTGGACGAGCAAATTGCCAAAGAAGCCAAAAAAGCCTTCGACAAGCAAGGCCTGAAGATTGAACTTGGCGTCAAAGTCGGAGACATCAAGAATGGCAAAAAAGGCGTTTCCGTAGCCTACACCAACGCCAAGGGCGAAGCCATCACGCTGGATGCCGACAAACTGATCGTCTCGATTGGCCGGGTGCCCAACACCAACGGCTTGAACGCTAACAGCGTGGGCTTGCAGGTTGACGAGCGCGGCGCCATTGTGGTCGACGCTGACTGCAAAACCAACCTGCCCGGCGTGTGGGCGGTGGGTGACGTGGTGCGTGGCCCGATGTTGGCCCACAAGGCTGAAGAAGAGGGCGTGGCGGTGGCCGAGCGTATTGCCGGCCAACACGGCCATGTCAACTTCAACACTATTCCCTGGGTTATTTACACCAGCCCTGAGATTGCGTGGGTCGGTCGCACCGAGCAGCAACTCAAGGCCGACGGCGTGGCCTACAAGGCGGGCACTTTCCCTTTCCTGGCCAACGGCCGCGCCCGTGCTCTGGGTGATACCACCGGCATGGTCAAGATGCTGGCTGATGCCAAGACCGATGAAATTCTGGGCGTGCACATTGTGGGCCCCATGGCCAGCGAGCTGATTGCCGAATGCGTGGTGGCCATGGAGTTCCGCGCCAGTGCAGAAGACCTGGCCCGTATTTGCCACGCGCACCCGTCTTTGAGCGAGGCCACCAAAGAGGCGGCCCTGGCCGTCGACAAGCGCACGCTGAACTTCTGAATTAGAAAATTTTCAGCCCCAAAAAAGCCCGCTTGCAGCGGGCTTTTTTAGGGGTGCACGGGCGTCAATCTCTTGGCCCCAGGAGCGCCTCAAGCCAACTGAAACCCCTCGTTGGAGAATGGCATTTTGCGAATGCGTACACCGGTGGCCGCGGCAATGGCGTTGGCCACGGCCGCGGGCACGGGGGCGTAAGGGGGCTCACCCATGCCACCCCATTCTTCGCCCCCTGTGGGCAGCAGCAGAGAGGTAATTTGCGGAGTTTGGCGCAGTTGCATGAGCGGGTACTGCGGCAAGTTGCTTTGTTGCACCCGGCCGTCGCGCAGGTTGATCTCGCTCATGAAGATGGTGCTCAGCGCAAACACCACATTGCCCTCGATCTGGGCTTTGGCCGAGTCCAGGTTGGCCACATGGCCGGGGTCCACACCCACCCACACTTTATGCAGCGTGACCACTTTTTGCGCACTCACCGACAGTTCAACCACAGCCGCGGCAAAACTGCCGTAGCCGTCTTGCACGGCCAGGCCCTGAAAATGCCCGGCGGGCAGTTTGGCGCCCCATTGCGCAGCTTTGGCCACGGCTTGCAGCACGTGGTGATCGCGTCCGTTCTTGGGCAGCAAATCTAGCCGGCCCTGCAGCGGGTCGGTGTTGGAGGCGGCAAAAATTTCGTTCAAAAAACTCTCGCGTGCAAACGGGTTTTGTGAGTGGAATACAGAACGCCAAAACCCAACGGGCACGTTGATGTCGCAGATGCCATGGCGAATGTCTAGGCTGGGCACTTGGTAGGGCATGTCGCCAAAGGACTCAGCGGCCTGATGGTCGATACCCCCCTTGATGGCATCGGCGCGCAAGGTGGCAATGATGGATTGCGAGGCCAGTTTGGCCTGCCAGGCCACGAGTTTGCCCTGGCCGTCGAGGACGGCACGTTGGCGGTACAGGGCGGCGGGGCGGAAAAAGTCGTGCTGCATGTCTTCTTCACGGCTCCACACCAGCTTGACGGGCACCTCGGGCAGGGCGCGGGCGATGGTGACGGCCTGGCGCACAAAGTCTTGTGAGCTGCCGCGCCGTCCAAAGCCGCCCCCCAGGTAAGGGCGGTGGATGATGGCACTTTGCAAGGGCACGCCCAGCGTTTTGGCCGCCATGGCTTGGGTTGCCTCGGCGTTTTGGGTGGGCGCCCAAACCTCTACCGTGGTGCCTTTGACCCAGGCGGTGCAGTTTTGAGGCTCCAGGGTGAAGTGGTTCAGGTAGGGTGCAAAGTACTCGGCCTCAACAAGCTTGCCGCCAGGGGTATTGGCCAGGGCCTTGTCAAAATCACCCTGGCTGCGCAGGGATTTGGCGTTTTCAATGCCCGCTTCCAGGGTGCGGTAGATGCCGGCGTCGTCGAGTTTGTCCAGCCCTTTGTAGTCCCACACCACGGGCAAGGCTTTGACCGCTTGTTGCGCTCGCCACCAACTGTCGGCTACAACAGCCACAAAGTCTGGGCCTGTCACCACTTTTTTGATGCCTCGGCGGTTGAGCACAGCGCTTTCGGTGACGCTCTTGGGTACACCCCCGAACACCGGACATTGCACGATGGCGGCATACAACATGCCCGGCAGTCGAACGTCAATGCCGTAGACGGCCGTGCCATTGACCTTGCCGGGCAGGTCCAGGCGTTGCACCGGTTTGCCAATGAGCGTCCATTGCGACGGGTCTTTCAGGGTGACCTGCGTGGGCATGGGTTGTTGCGCGGCTTCGGTGGCCAAGGCGCCGTAGGACAGGCTGCGTTTGCTGGCCGGGTGGGTGACCTGGCCTTTGAGGGCGACGACATCGGCCACGTTGACACCCCAACGTTTGGCGGCGGCTGCTTTGAGCATTTCTCGCGCGGTGGCGCCGGCCTTGCGCATGACCTGTTGCGAGCCACGGGTGCCGCGGCTGCCGCCTGTGGAAAAAGTGACATACACCTTGTTGCGGGTCAGGTGTTCATTGACGGAGGCAAATTCCATGCGAACGTCGGCCCAGTTGCATTCAAGTTCTTCGGCCAGCATCATGGGCAGGCTGGTGCTGGTGCCTTGGCCCATTTCAGCCCGGGCGACTTCGCAGGTGACCTGGTTGTTGGGGCTGATGCGAATCCAGGCGTTGATGTCCACTGAATAGTTGGTCAGGCCCATTTTCTGGTTGGCCATGGCCATCACGGGCAGGTTGAAGCCTAGGCTCAGGCCCGCGCTGGTGGCGGCCACGGTCATCAGGAATCCGCGTCTGTGGGTGGCTGGCAAGGAGGAGGGCAGGGTGTTGTTCATTGTCTTGTTCATGGCGTGCATTCTTCAGACTTTGGCGGGGTTGGTTTTGGCTGTTGCTGAACCTTTGCCAAGCTTGGCGGCTTCATGGATGGCGGCTTTGATGCGCGGGTAGGTGCCACAGCGGCACAGGTTGGTGATGGCGGCGTCTATGTCGGCATCGGTGGGCTTGGGTTTGCGCGCCAGCAAGGCGGTGGCCGCCATCAGCATGCCGGACTGGCAGTAGCCGCATTGAGGCACTTGTTTGGCCAACCAGACTTTTTGCAAGGCCGTCTGTCCGCTCAATCCCTCAATGGTGGTGATCTTGCGCCCCACGGCGGAGCCCGCGGGGACGCTGCAAGAGCGTACGGGTTCGCCATCAAGCCACACAGTGCATGCGCCACACAGGGAGACGCCGCAGCCAAATTTGGTGCCGGTCAGGCCTACTTCGTCTCGAATGGCCCACAGCAGGGGCATGTCCGCTTCAATGTCCAGGTTGTTGGATTTGCCGTTGATCTGTAACTTCATGGAGCGGTCCAATCTATAAAAGGGTGAAAGCGCACGGGTGTGGGTGCAGCCTGGATAAAAGTATTTGGAGGTGAAACTGTCAATAAAAAATCCTAGTGCATTACGCCTTCCACGTCTATGCAGAGAAGCCCTCGTCATACACTGTGGACGCAGGTTATTGGGCTTTCCGCAAGGCACAATACGCACCGCTATGTCTGTTCACCAAAATTACCAAAAAGAGCTCAAAAACCGGGGCTACGCCAGCGACCCCGCGCAGTTGCGTGCGGTTGATGCGCTGGAGCGTTGCGCCACTGAATGGGCAGCGTTCAAAGAAAAACGTTCCAATCCGCTGAAAAAGCTGATTAATCGCCCGGAGATTCCGCGTGGCGTCTACATGTTTGGTGGGGTAGGGCGGGGCAAGAGTTTCTTGATGGACTGCTTTTTCAATGCCGTACCGCTCAAGCGTAAAACCCGGCTGCATTTTCATGAGTTCATGCGCGAGGTGCACCGCGAGCTGGCCCATTTGCAGGGTACGGTCAACCCGCTGGACGCGCTGGCCCGGGGCATTGCCAAAAAGTACCGTTTGATTTGTTTTGATGAGTTCCACATTGCCGACATCACCGACGCCATGATTCTGCACCGGCTGCTGGCGGCCTTGTTTTCCAATGGGGTGGGCTTTGTCACCACTTCCAACTTCAAGCCGGATGATTTGTACCCCAACGGTTTGCACCGGAGCCGTATTTTGCCGGCGATTGATTTGCTCAACCAGCAACTGGAAGTGATCAACGTGGACAACGGCACCGACTACCGGCGCCGCACGCTGGAACAGCTCAAGCTGTACTTGAGCCCACTGGGGGCGCAGGCGGATGCCGATATGCAAGAGGCGTTTGAGCGATTGGCAGAAACACAGGACGAAGACCCGGTGTTGCAGATTGAGTCACGGCAAATTTATGCCCGACGCAAAGCCGGTGGCCTGGTGTGGTT
>JBIKZP010000485.1:0-2579 GCA_044354655.1 Rhodoferax sp.
CATGGAGCTGGGCACCTCGGCCAAGATGCTGTCCGTGGTGCCTTTGATGGCCGGCGGTGGCATGTACGAAACCGGTGCCGGTGGCTCTGCCCCCAAGCACGTGCAGCAGTTGGTGGAAGAGAACCACCTGCGCTGGGATTCTTTGGGCGAGTTTTTGGCGCTCGCCGTGTCGCTGGAAGACCTGGGCCTCAAAACCGGTAACAAAAAATCGGTTGTTTTGTCCAAGACGCTGGATGCCGCCACCGGCAAACTGCTGGACAACAACAAGAACCCCTCGCCCAAAACCGGCCAGTTAGACAACCGTGGCAGCCAGTTTTATCTGTCCATGTACTGGGCGCAAGAACTGGCAGCGCAAACCGAAGACGCCGAGCTGGCCGCCCAGTTCGCGCCTTTGGCCAAGTCGCTGACCGAGCAAGAGCAAAAAATTGTGGCCGAGCTCAATGCGGTGCAAGGCAAGCCCGCAGACATTGGCGGCTATTACATGCCCGATGCGGCCAAGCTCAGCGCCGTCATGCGCCCTAGCCCTACGCTCAATGCGCTGATGGCTGGCTAAACGGACTAAACGCCGCTTACAAAGCCATCAAAGGCCGCTGCGCCATGGCCGTGCGCCAGCGGGTCAGGTGGGGGTGCCGCTCATCCGGGCGCACTTTCACAATGCGGGCAAAGTCCAGTGCCACCACGGCGGTGATGTCGGCCACGCTGAACTGCTGTGCGGCAATAAATTCCCGGTCTTGCAGCCGTTCGTTCAGCACGGTCAAAAAGTGCTGCAAACGCGCCAGCCCGCGCTCGGCCAGCGGCGCAATCTGGGCGTAATTGACCGGGCCGGGCAGGGCGCGGTTGGCCATGGCGGGCGAGGTGTTGCGCAGCACCTCGGCAATCGGCATCAGGCCTTCAAACTCAGCGCGCCACTGCCAGCTGGCAATTTCGGCTTTGTCCAGCGGCGTGTCGCCCAGCAAGGGCACCTGCGGGTAACGGGCTTCCAGGTAAGCGGCAATGGCGGCGTTGTCGGTCAGCACCACGCCTTCTTCGGTGCGCAAGGCCGGCACGGTGCACTGCGGGTTGATCAATCGGTAGGCCTCGCCCATTTGTTCGCCCGCGCGTAAGTCAATTTGCACGGTCTCATGGGCAATGCCTTTGGCCGCCAAAATTAGGCGCGCCCGGCGTGGGTTGGGTGCAGTGGTGCAGTCGTACAGTGTGATCATGGTTCAGGGCTCCTTGGCTTGCAGTTTGTCTTGGGTGCGGGTGTCAAAGTCGCTGGCATCGTGGCGCTCATGCAGCTGGTTCTCCAGAGGCCCCATCACGCGGTTCACCATGCGGCCACGCCGCACGGCCGGGCGCTTGGCTATTTCGTCGGCCCAGCGAATCACGTGCGTGTACTCAGACACCTGCAAAAACTCCCCGGCTTCGTACATCTGCCCCTTGGCCATGCCGCCGTACCACGGCCATATAGCAATGTCGGCAATGGTGTAGCTGTCGCCCGCCACAAACTGGCTGTGGGCTAGGCGCTGGTTCAGCACATCCATCTGGCGCTTGACTTCCATGGAAAAACGGTCAATCGGGTATTCCATCTTGAACGGCGCGTAGGCATAAAAGTGCCCAAAACCGCCGCCCAGGTAAGGCGCGCTGCCCATTTGCCAGAACAACCACGACATGCATTCGGCACGCAAGGCGGGGTCGGTGGGCACCAGGGTGCCAAACTTCTCGGCCAGGTACAACAAAATGGCGCCCGACTCAAACACCCGCACCGGCTCGGCGCCGCTGTGGTCTACCAGCGCTGGAATTTTGGAATTGGGGTTGGCCGCCACAAATCCGCTGCTGAACTGGTCGCCCTCATGAATGCGCACCAACCACGCGTCGTATTCGGCCCCGCTGTGGCCCAGCGCCAGCAACTCTTCAAGCATCACCGTCACCTTCACGCCATTGGGCGTGCCCAGTGAATAAAGTTGCAGCGGATGCTTGCCGCGCTCTAACGCCTTGTCATGCGTGGCCCCCGACACCGGCCGGTTAATGTTGGCAAAGCGCCCGCCATTGGCCTTGTTCCAGGTCCAGACTTTGGGCGGGGTATAGGGGGGGGAGTCTGAGGGTGACATGGGGTGGGCTTTCAAAAACTGGTGGGGATTAGCCTACATGATATGGGCACAAACTGATCATTGACCTAAAGGGAGCCTGCTGGTTGCTACACGTATTGGTAAGGTCGGTGAGGTGCTGGACCTTGAATCGTGCGAATACGTGTTTTGTTGCGGGCCAGGTGCGGTAACTGACCAATGACTGCTTTTGAGTGGTTGAATTTCGAAAAAAACTCGGCCGCTTAGCCGTAGTTAATTGACTGACATACAGTTCTGAAAGCCGCTTCGGAGAACGGTCTCTCCCTTGGTCAGCCCTTGAAAAAAAGCTGCATTGGCCACGCCTACATGGCTGGCGCACGTGCCCTTCACATGCGCCAACCTGGTAACTTAGCTAGGTGTGACAAAAGTAGGGGAGCCCAATTTTTACGCGCTCCAATTCACCACAATCCCTCCGCACTTCCAACATACGCTAAGGTAGCGCCATGACTATTTCTTTTTGGCGCCTTGGCGGGC
>JBIKZP010000487.1:0-2568 GCA_044354655.1 Rhodoferax sp.
CTTATTGGTGGCGCAAGACCAACTGGCCCAGGGCCAGGACGCCGCCTTCATGCAAGCCAAGATCACCACCGCCCGTTTTTACGCCGACCACCTGCTGACCAAGGCGCCCGGCATGCGTGACGCCATAGTGGAGGGCGCTGATGCTGTGACTGCGCTCGATTTGGCGTCTTTCTGATGGCCCAAGCCATCAGGCAAACCATGTCAAGCCAGCGACACGGACAAGCGCCTTTGTTGTCAATAATTTAAACATTCATTTTGGAGACTCCATGTCCAAGCTTCCCGGCGCCTTAAGCCACCTGCCTTTCCCCGTGATTGCCTCACCGCTGTTCATCATCAGCAACCCCAAGCTCGTCATTGCCCAGTGCATAGCGGGCGTGGTGGGCTCCATGCCCGCGCTCAATGCGCGCCCGGCGGAGCAACTTGAAGAGTGGTTGATAGAAATCACCGAAACGCTGGCTGCCTACAACAAGGCCAACCCCGACAAGCCTGCCGCCCCTTTTGCCATTAACCAGATCGTGCACAAAAGCAATGACCGCTTGGCGCATGACATGGCCATGTGCGTCAAATACAAGGTGCCCATCATCATCACTTCGCTGGGCGCGCGCGAAGACATCAACGCGGCGGCCCATTCTTACGGCGGTGTGGTACTGCACGACATCATTAACAACAAACACGCCCACAAAGCCATTGAGAAGGGCGCCGACGGCCTCATCGCCGTGGCCGCAGGGGCAGGCGGACATGCCGGCGTCAAGAGCCCGTTTGCACTGATTCAGGAAATTCGCCAATGGTTTGACGGCCCGGTGGCCTTGAGCGGCGCTATCTCCACGGGTGATGCCGTGCTGGCCGCACAAGCGATGGGTGCCGACTTTGCCTACATTGGCTCGGCCTTCATTGCCACCCACGAGGCACGCGCCGCCGAGAACTACAAACAGGCTATTGTGGACAGCAACTCAGACGACATCGTCTACAGTAACCTGTTCACGGGCGTGCATGGCAACTACCTGGCGCCCAGCATCCGCAACGCCGGTATGGATCCAGAAAACCTGCCTGAGAGCGACCCCAGCAAGATGGACTTTGGTGGCGACAAGTCCAAAGCCTGGAAGGACATCTGGGGCTGTGGCCAGGGCATTGGCGCCATTGACAAAATACAGAGCACGGCCGACTACGTGGCCCAGATCAAGCGCCAGTACCACGCTGCCCGGGAGCGGGTTTTAGCCACGCACTTGGCTTAAATTTACTGAACCCACCTGAGCCCACCTCAGCGGGTTCCAGGCCAGGTACCCGGTCACTGTCGAGCAAGGTCATGGAAAAAGCACAGCAGCCTGGTCTGGCGACCACTGACTGTGCTTTTTCATGACTGCTTGAAAAGCTGCCGAAGCTTCAAAATTGGCCAGCCAGGTTTGCAAACTTGGCCAGGGTTGGCTGGTAAACCAAGCGGGGTCGGTATGGGCAAACTGGCGCACAAATGGAGCCAGCGCCGCATCGGCCAGGCTGAAGTGTGGGGCTGTCAGGAACGTGTTGACTTGCAACAGGGCTTCAAGATGCTGTAACCACGCGGCGCCTTTTTCGCGAGGCATGTCCAGTGCTGAAACATTGGCCAGGTCATAGCGATGGGGGTATTTGTAGCGGTCCAGGTGCTGCTTGAACTCGCCGTCGCATTGCGCTATCAGTTGCAGACTCAGTGCCAGCGCTTCACCACGGAGCAACCAGTGCTCGGGGTCGTGCCTTTGCAGCGCCCACTGCATGATGTCCAGGCTCTGCTCAATGACCTCAAACCCACCATACAGCGCGCCAGGGGGCAGTACCAGCACGGGCACAGTAGCCTTGGGCGATGCGCTCAGCAACGCGGCAGGCTTGTCGGCCAGCACCACCTCACGCAGCTCACAAACTTGCTGACTCACACGCAGCGCCAGGCGCGCACGCATGGCGTAGGGGCAACGCCGAAACGAATACAGAACGGGGTAGGGTGCGCCCGTGTCAGTCTTCATGCACCACCGGCAGGGGCAGGCGCGCGCCAATGTGGGTTTGTTGGCGTGCCTTGGCCAGTTCCCACTGCCGCTGGCGTTCACGTGCGCTGTTCTTTTGCGTCTGGCTGGTGCTGGCGTGGCATTGGTGGCAGCTCACGCCGGCCTCAAACAGGGGTGAGGCCAGATCTGCCTGCACCAGAGGCTGGCGGCAGGCGCGGCACAAGCCGTGGCTGCCCACCACCAAGCCGTGGCCTACCGACACACGCTCGTCAAATACAAAGCATTCACCCTGCCACAAGCTGTCTTCAGGGGCTACCGTTTCCAGGTACTTGAGAATGCCGCCTTCGAGGTGGTAAACCTCGTCGTAGCCTTGGGCGCGCATCAGCGCGGTCGATTTTTCGCAACGAATGCCGCCGGTGCAAAACATGGCTACTTTGGGCTTCTTGCCCGTGGCCGGATTCAATTCGGCTGACTGGGCCACCCACTCGGGTAGCTTGGCAAAGCTTTTGATGTGGGGGTCCAGTGCGCCGACAAACGTGCCCACACCCACTTCGTAATCGTTGCGGGTGTCCACCAGCACGACGTCAGGGTCAGAGATCAG
>JBIKZP010000486.1:0-2568 GCA_044354655.1 Rhodoferax sp.
CCAGCAGCACGTGGGAGGGTTCAATGTACGCGTGGTCGTTGGCCAAGGCCAAGCTTTGCGCCTCGCTCAAGGCTTCCTGGAATTTGGTGGTCAGTTTGTCAATTCGCATGAAATACTCCGGTTGCGATTCAACTGGAGCTTAACCCCCCGATTTTCAAGAGAGCCCTAGCGGCGGGGCCAGAATCATTGATTGACGTCAAAGAGACGGCAGGCCCCGGCTCAGGCATTTGAGGCGACGATGCCCCATTTGGCCAAAGCCGCGTCGTCGGTCACGCGGGCGTCGACCCAACGGGCACCTTCAGGCGATTGCTCTTTTTTCCAGAAGGGCGCCTGTGTTTTTAAATAGTCCATCAAAAACTCGCAGGCCTGAAAACTCTCGCCCCGGTGCGCCGAGGTCACCACCACCAGCACGATCTGGTCAAGCGGCTGCAACAGCCCCACGCGGTGGATCACACGGGCACCAAAAATATCAAAGCGCTGATGCGCCTGGTCGATCATGGCCTCAATCGACTTCTCGGTCATGCCCGGGTAGTGCTCCAGTTCCATGCTGCTGATGCTGCCTAGCGCACCCGGCGTGCGGTCACGCACGGTACCGACAAAACTGCACACAGCGCCGACGCGGGGGTCTTGCGCGCGTAAAACCGCCACTTCGTGCGTGAGGTCGAAATCGTTGGCTTGAATGGAAACGCGTGGGTAAGTCATGCCTGTATTTTGGCACTGACAAGGATTCAGCTTGAACTGCTAAACTGATTTGCATGTGGAGTTATCGCCCAATTACCTGCCACCTCCAGCCCGTCGGGCTTGAGAGCAGTACCGCGTGCCTCCTCAAATCGAAAAAAACCAAGCTCATCTGACCGGAGCGAAGGTTCCGTCCTCAGATGAGCGATGGAACCCAAGCTTCAGCCTCAAGGGGCGCTGCGTCGGAAACATGGCTCATGGTTGGCGGTTACTAACGGTCATCTTTACCCATGGATGATGTATGCCAACTTCGAACCCTGCCGCACCTGATGGCCTGAGCCCCACCGACTTTTCCGGTCTGTGGATTCCCCTGATTACCCCGTTCACGGGCGAAGCCAAGGCGGTAGACCACACGGCGCTACAACGCTTGCTGGCGCACTACCGCGACACTGGAATTTCCGGCTACGTGGTGTGCGGCAGCACCGGCGAGGCGGCAGCGCTGAGCCCTGAGGAGCAGTGGGCGGTGCTCGAAACTGTGCTGGCGCATGCCGAAGGTTTACCGGTAGTGATGGGGTTTTCTGGCTACCACCTGCCCGATGCCCTGGCCTTTGTCGAGCAAGCCTGTACTTGGCCGATTGCCGGCTTGCTGATTCCCGCGCCACATTACATTCGTCCGTCGCAAACAGGGCTACAGCATTGGTTCAACCGTCTGGCCGATGCGTCCTCCAAACCGCTGATCGTCTATGACATTCCTTACCGCACCGGTTCTACCCTTACGCTGGACACACTGCGCTTACTGGCCCAGCATCCCAGGATTCAGGCCATCAAGGACTGCGGCGGCGATATGGGTAAAACGCAGCATCTGATTGCCGATGGCCTTCTGCAAGTCTTGGCGGGGGAAGACTTACAAATGGTTGGCACCTTGGCCGCAGGCGGCTGTGGCGCTATCGCCGCCAGCGCGCACCTGTGTACGGCGCAATTTTCACAACTCATCCGATGGCTTCAAAATGGCCACTTGACCCAGGCACATCCGCTGTGGGCAGCGTTGGTGCCCTTAGTCAACGCGCTGTTTGCACAGCCGAATCCTGCCTGCATCAAGAGCGCCCTGGCCCAGACTGGGTTGATTGAAGACCGGCTGCGTGAGCCTATGCAAGCAGCTAATCCACCGTTTGAGATGCGCTGGGTCAGTGCAGCTGTCAACGCAGTTACCCCATGTGGGCCACTTGGGTAACTAGCCCAACTTACGCTCTACTTAACCGCCCGTCACCGGCGGAAAGAAAGCGACTTCTGCGCCTTCAGTCAGCAAGGCGGACTCGTCGCTCATGACCTGGTTGAGGGCCAGGCGGACGGCGCGGCCGGGTGCCAGGCTTTCGGCGTGGACGCCGCCACGGGCAATCAACTCGGCGCGCAAGGCGGCCAGAGTGAGCGCCTGGGTGTCCAGCGTTTCATGGGCATGGCCGATGGTTTCGCGGATAGAGGCAAAGTATTTGACGTGAACCTTCATCGCAGCAGCTCCGCAAAGGATATGAATTGCACCGTGTCGCCAGACGCGATGGTTTGTCCGGCGGGGTTGTCCACCAGCCCGTCGCCCCAGACGGCCGAGGTCAGCACGCCCGAGCTTTGGTTGGGAAACAGGTCCAGGCCACCGGCGGCATTGCGCCGCACGCGCAAAAATTCACGCCGCTTGTCGGCCTTGGCCCAGTTGAAGTGCGCGGGCAGCGCCGTGCGCGCAGGCGCCAGTTGGCTGAGGCCTTGCAACTTGAGCAGAAAGGGGCGCACCAGCAACAAAAAGGTGACAAAGCTTGACACCGGGTTGCCAGGCAAACCGATGAAGTGCGCCGCGCCCACCTGGCCGTAGGCGAAAGGTTTACCGGGCTTGATGGCAATTTG
>JBIKZP010000488.1:0-2566 GCA_044354655.1 Rhodoferax sp.
TCAAAAAGACCATGGGCGAATCGGTCTGGGCCACTTGCTGCGCCAGGGCGCTGGCGGCCTTGGCCACTTCCATCACATAGAAGGGTTCTATGCGCTGTGCCCGCCCGGATATTTTCATCCCCGGTCGGCCTCAACTTCGGCGGCCCGCAGGCTCTGCGCCAGGCCATTGAGAACGGCGTTGACGTACTTGTGGCCGTCAGTGCCGCCAAACTCCTTGGCCAGCTCAATGCACTCATTGAGCACCACACGCCAGGGCACGTCCAGGCAGTATTTGAGTTCGTAGGCGCCAATCCACATCACGCCATGTTCTACCGGCGAGATTTCTTCCAGGCGGCGGTCCAAGAGCGGCACGATCAGGGCGTCCAGGGCCATGGCCTGGTCGGTGCAGCCGTGCAGCAAGGCATCAAAGTGCACGCTGTCTGATTTGGAGAAGCCTGCCAGGTCACGGGTGAACACATCAATGTCGGCAACGGCATTTTTGCCGACCAATTTTTGATACAGCGCTTGCAGCGCGAATTCACGGGCGCGCGAACGGCTCGATTTGCTGCCGGCCTTGCGGGCGCCCGTGCCAGTCAGCCCGGTGCGCGATTGCCGGGGAGGCCGGCTGCCGCTGGGTTTGGCTTGCAGATCGGTCATTCGATTTCTTTCAGTAGATTGGCCATTTCAACGGCGACACGGGCGGCATCGCGCCCTTTGTCCACTTGTCTGGCAACCGCTTGGTCCAGGTTTTCTGTGGTGAGAATGGCATTGGCAATGGGCACCTGAAAATCCAGCGAAACGCGGCTCACGCCGGCACCGGATTCGTTGGCGACCAGCTCAAAGTGGTAGGTCTCGCCGCGAATGATGCAGCCCAAGGCCACCAGGGCATCGTATTTTTGCTGGTCGGCCATGACCATCAGGGCGACCGGCACCTCCAGTGCGCCGGGCACCTGAACCAGGTCGATGTTTTTTTGCAGTACGCCCAGCGCCAGCAGCTCTGCGGTGCAGGCGTTTGCCAAGGCATTGGTGATGGGGGCGTTGAAGCGGGCCTGCACAATGCCAATGCGTAGTTTCTTGCCGTTGAGTCGTGGGTCGCTGACGACGAGCGAGCCTTGGTCTGCACCGATCATAGGGAGGCTTTTTCTTGAGTAGAGTTTGTGACGTAGCCCATGGTTTCCAGCCCATAACCGGTCAGGCTGGGCATGCGCCGTGGGTTGCCCATGAGGTTCATTTTGTGGACACCGCATTCGCGCAAAATTTGCGCGCCAATGCCGTAGGTGCGCAAGTCCATGCGGCCACGCTCGGGGCCGTGGCTGGCGCGGGCAGTACCGTCAATTTGCGCCAGCAATTGTTCAGCGCTCTCGCCGCAGTTGAGCAAGACCAGCACGCCTTTGCCTTCACTGGCGATGCGCGCCATGCTGGCGTCCAGGCTCCAGGAGTGCATGGTGCGACCCACTTCGAGGGCGTCTAGCACCGACAAAGGCTCGTGTACGCGCGCCAGCACGGTGTCTGCCGGCTCCCACGCGCCCTTGACCAATGCGAGGTGCACGCTGTGGTTGGTTTTGTCTTTGAAGGCATTGAGGGTGAAGGGGCCGTAGGCCGTTTTAATAGGGCGCGAAGCCACTTTGGTGACCAGGGTTTCAACCCGGCTGCGGTGCTCAATAAGGTCTGCAATGGTGCCAATTTTCAGGCCGTGCTCGGCTGCAAAAATCTGCAAGTCGGGCAGGCGCGCCATGGTGCCGTCGTCCTTCATGATCTCGCAGATGACCGAGGCGGGTGTGCAGCCGGCCATGGCGGCCAGGTCGCAACCGGCTTCGGTGTGGCCAGCGCGCATCAGCACACCGCCGGCTACGGCTTGCAGTGGGAAGATGTGGCCGGGTTGAACCAGGTCTTCAGCCTTGGCGTTTTTGGCAACGGCGGCTTCTACGGTGCGAGAGCGGTCAGCCGCCGAGATGCCGGTGGTCACGCCTTCCGCGGCTTCGATGGAGACGGTGAAGGCGGTGCCTTTTTTATCGCCATTGCGCAAGGCCATGGGGGGCAATTGCAGCAGCTCGCAGCGCTCGCGGGTGAGGGTCAGGCAAATCAGCCCGCGCCCAAAACGGGCCATAAAGTTGATGGCCTCAGGCGTGACGTGGTCGGCAGCCAGCACCAGGTCACCTTCGTTTTCACGGTCTTCTTCGTCTACCAGAATCACCATGCGTCCGGCACGCATGTCGGCCACGATGTCTTTAACGGGAGAGATGGCCACAGGGCTGGGGGCGTTCATTCAGTGAGCTTTCAGTTTAGGTAATGGAGAGAGGCAGCGCGCTTCAAGCAGCGCTTGGCGGGCTAGACGGGGTAGACGGAGTTGGGGCGCCGAGCATGCGCTCGACATAGCGCGCAATCAGGTCGATTTCAAGGTTGACGCGGCTGCCAGCAGCCAGCGCGCCCAGGGCAGTGTTCTCAATGGTGTGGGGTATCAGGTTGATGCTGATCTCGCAGCCTTGCGCCTGGTCTTGAATGCGGTTCACGGTCAGGCTGGCGCCGTTGACGGTGATGGAGCCTTTGTAGGCCAGGTACTTGGCCAGGGCCATCGGGGCCAGCACGC
>JBIKZP010000490.1:0-2565 GCA_044354655.1 Rhodoferax sp.
CGGAATGCGAAACAAGGTGTCGTCCGAAAAGCTGACCTCCAGCACGCGCGACTGGCTGTGCACGGTGATGGACTGGGGCGCTGGGGCACCGGATTTCAAACCTGCTTTGGAAACCGTCATAAAACCACCTGTTCGAGAAATTAAAAAACTAGCTGACTTACTCAACCAAAACCAGCGCTGAGAGCTCGCGCTGCATGTCTTGCTCCATGGCCGCGCGCCGTGCGACGACCTCGGCCACGGCCAGGGCGTCTACCTCACGCACAGCGGGCGCCCATACCGGCGCCGGAAAATGGCTGTCCCAACTGAAGCGCGCCACCACATGCCAGTGCAGATGAGGCACCATATTACCCAATGCGGCCAGGTTGATTTTGTGGGGCTGAAGATGCTGGCGCAGCGCCAACTCCACGGTGTTCACCGCGGCCAGGCACAAGCTGCGCTCGGCGGGGCTGAGGTCTGACATCTCGGCCACATGGTGGCGCCAGACCACCCGGTAAAAGGCAGGAAACCCGGGCTCTTCAGCCCGAATGACGCGAAACTGCGCCCCCTGAAACACAAGTTCGCCGCCGGTTGAGGTGCACAAGGGGCAATCGGCTTGGGTCATAGCCGTTACACCAGCACGCGCTCAATGCCGCCGGCATTGGCGACTTTGACGTAGTCGGGCATCCACTGCTCGCCCAGAATTTGTCGGGCCATCTCGACCACGATGTAATCGGCTTCGAGCAGTCCGTTTTGCAGGTCGTCGCCAAAACGGCTCAGGCCCTGCAAGCAGGCCGGGCAAGAGGTCAATATCTTGACGTTCTCTTTGGCCCCCAGCAGGCCTTGATCGCGCAACTGGGCCTCGCCCTTGAGGATTTCTTCTTCCTTGCGAAAGCGTACCTGGGTGGATATATCGGGGCGGTTCAGCGCCAGCGTGCCAGACTCGCCGCAGCAGCGGTCTGACTGAATGATGTTGTCACCCAGCAGGGCCTTGACGGTCTTGATAGGCTCTTGCAATTTCATGGGGCTGTGGCAAGGGTCGTGAAACAGGAAGGAGCCCGCGCTTTGCAAGGTGATGCCTTTTTCCAGCAGGTATTCATGAATGTCGATGATGCGGCAACCGGGGAATATCTTGTCAAATTCATAGCCCTGCAACTGGTCGTAACAGGTGCCACAGCTCACCACCACGGTCTTGATGTCCAGGTAATTCAGGGTGTTGGCCACGCGGTGAAACAACACGCGGTTGTCGGTGATCATTTTCTCGGCCTTGTCGAACTGGCCCGAGCCGCGTTGCGGGTAGCCGCAGCACAAATAACCTGGAGGCAACACGGTTTGCACGCCCGCATGCCAGAGCATGGCTTGGGTCGCCAGGCCCACCTGGCTGAACAGTCGCTCCGAACCGCACCCTGGAAAATAAAACACCGCCTCGGTTTCGGCCGTGGTGGTTTGCGGGTTGCGAATGATGGGGACGTAGTCTTTGTCTTCAATGTCCAGCAAGGCACGCGCGGTTTTCTTGGGCAGGCCGCCGGGCAGCTTTTTGTTCACAAAGTGAATAACCTGCTCTTTGAGCGGTGCGGTGCCCAGCGATGCCGGGGGCGCCTTGGTTTGCTTGCGTGCAATGACTTTCAGCACGTCATGCGCCATGCGCTGCGCCTTGATGCCCACGTTGACCATGAGCGAACGCGCCAGCCGGATGGTCTCGGGGTTGGTGGCATTGAGCATGAACATGGCGGCCGCGCCGGCCGGACGAAAACGCTTCTTGCCCATCTTGCGCAAGAGGTTGCGCATGTTCATGGAGACATCGCCAAAGTCAATCTTCACCGGACAGGGCGACAGGCATTTGTGGCACACCGTGCAGTGGTCGGCCACATCTTCAAATTCTTGCCAGTGCTTGATGCTCACGCCGCGGCGCGTTTGCTCTTCATACAAAAAGGCTTCCACCAGAAGCGAGGTGGCCAAAATCTTGTTGCGTGGGCTGTACAGCAAATTAGCGCGCGGCACATGGGTGGCGCACACCGGCTTGCATTTGCCGCAGCGCAGGCAGTCTTTGATCGAGTCGGCGATGGCGCCAATGTCGC
The DNA here is from genome assembly GCA_044354655.1 of Rhodoferax sp. Taxonomy (GTDB): domain Bacteria; phylum Pseudomonadota; class Gammaproteobacteria; order Burkholderiales; family Burkholderiaceae_C; genus Rhodoferax. The sequence continues at coordinate 2,055 of JBIKZP010000490.1, forward strand.
TTTGCTGCATGATGAGCGACTCATGGCCCATGAGGCCAAAGCTGGGGGTGTAGGCGTTGGTCAAGTCAGCCTGCAAACCCTGGGTGTAATGCGCGCTGGGTGTCGAATTACGCAGCAATTTGCCTTTGTTGAAGCGCCCTTCCGGGTCGACCTTCATCTTGTATTCGGTGAACGGGCGCAGCTCTTCGTCGGTCAAGAATTCGAGTTTGGTAATGCCAATGCCATGCTCGCCCGAGATCACGCCGTCCAGCGAACGAGCCAGCGCCATGATGCGTTTGACCGCGCCGTGCGCCGATTGCAGCATGTCGTAGTCGTCGCTGTTGACGGGGATGTTGGTGTGCACATTGCCATCGCCGGCGTGCATGTGCAAAGCCACCCAGACACGGCCTTTGAGCACGCGTTGGTGAATGGCCACGCACTCCTGCATGATGGGCTCGAAGGAGGAGCCGGCAAAAATATTGGCCAAGGGGGTCCGCAACTGGGCCTTCCAACTGGCGCGCAGGCTGTGGTC
>JBIKZP010000489.1:0-2565 GCA_044354655.1 Rhodoferax sp.
CGCGGAGATTTTTTTGATCTCAGTGATGTCAGCCAGCAGCGCTTTAGCAGGCGACTTGGACTCGCCGCGGTGCATGTTGATGGAGTAGATCACGTCATCAGCATCCAGCGTTTTGCCAGAAGTGAAAGTGATGCCTTTACGGATGTTGAAGGTCCAGTCGGCAGCGCCGGGTTTGGCTGTCCAGCTCTCGAACAGTTCGCCGGTAGCGTCGCCGTTGTCAGCCACTTCAACCAGGTTGTTCCACAACATCAAGCTCATGCCGATTGGGATGGAGTCAGCGTAGGTCAGTGGGTCCAGGCTGTCGGAGGCAGAACCGCCTTCCAGACCCATGCGCAGGGTGCCGCCCTTTTTTGGTGCGCCTTGTGCCATGGCTGGCAAGGCACCAAAAACGGAAGACAAGCCCAGTGCCGAAGCGCCTGTGATGATCTGACGACGGTCCAAAATAAGACCTGACTCAGATTTGGTTTCGATATTTGCCATTTGTCTAAAACTCCATAAAGGTCGATAAACATATCCCAGGCAGTACAACACTGCATGAAAGAACTTGGTGTTAGCCCGAGGGCAATAAGCCTTGCACTCGTGACTGATATTAACGGACTATTTAAGCCTGCGGGTATACAGATATTCCCTTATACAAAACGGTGCGTGCGCGATGAGCGTCATTTACTGACATTGAAAGAACCGCAAAATCAGCCAACAAAGTCGCTAAGTGATCACTTGAAGTCGTCTTTATCTCTTGTTTTAGGCGTTCAGGTGCTAGGGGTTAATTACTGGCCTGCAAGGGTTGAAATGGGTGTCGAGGCTCAACTTTTATCTGTACGCCTTGTCTTCGGCTACGCATCGACTCATTCAGGCTTGGGGATAGCGATGCGCAAAGCCATGCGTTCCTTGGCGGGACTCAGGCCAAAACGGTGCCGGTAGGCCCTGGAAAAATGGGCCACCGAGCCAAAGCCACAGGCCACACCCACCGCCAGCACACTCATGCCGGTTTGCTGCACCAACTGGCGCGAGCGATCCAGCCTGAAACTCAGGTAAAGGCCCGAAGGCGTCTGGTCCAGGTGGTGGCGAAACAAGCGCTCCAGCTGGCGCGACGTCACCCCGATAAGGGCCGCCAGCTGCGCATTGGACAAAGGGTCTTCCAGGCTGCGCTGCATGGCGTGAATCACTTGCAGCACCTTGGGGTTGTGCACGCCAAAGCGTGACGCGGTTTCAAGCCGCTGGTGGTCAGACGGGCTGCGTATCTGGCTGAGCACAAATTGCTCAGACACTGAATTAGCCAAATCACGGCCGAAGGTTTTCCCGATCAGGGCCAGCATCAGGTCGATGCCCGCCGTACCCCCGGCACAGGTGATGCAACTAGGCCCCAATTCAAACAGTTCCTGCGTGACCGACAGCTTAGGGTAGCGCTCCGCAAAAGCCGAATGAGCCTCCCAATGCACGGTGACGGGGTAATGCCCGATCACATGGGCTTGCGCCAGAACAAAGGCGCCGGTATCGATCGCGCCCAAGGTCGCGCCCTGCCCTTGTGCAGCACGCAACCATTTGCCGAGTTCATTCCAGTAGCCGTCCAGCGGATTGAAGCCCGCCACGATGAACACCGTGCGGACTAACGCTACATCCACCAGGGCACTTTGTGCGTTCACCGACATCCCATTGCTGGCCACCACCGGCCCGCCGTCGCGGCTCATGATGTGCCATTGAAACGAGTGTTCACGAAACCGGTTGGCCACTCGCAAGGGTTCAATGGCCGATGCAAAGCCCAGGAACGAAAAACCCGGCAGCAGCAAAAAATGAAAAACCTGTGTGCTCACTTCTTGCAATCAGGGCAAGTGCTTAGCCGCATGAACGGCATTACACACCGCGCCAATGCGGCGCGCGCTTCTCGGAGAAGGCCAAAGGGCCTTCCCTGGCGTCGCTGGAGGCGAGCATGGCCGGGTAGGCGGTCAGGCCACCATGGCGCATCGTGTCATAGGCCTGCTGCACCGTTTGCCCTTCGGTTTCGCGCAACACCTCTTTGATGGCAGCCAGTGCCAGCGGGGCCGCTTTGACCAGTTGTTGCGCCAGCGCCTGCGCGGCAGCCAGCAATTGGTCGGCCGCCACCACCTGGTTGACCAAGCCCCAACGCAGGGCTTCTTGCGCGCCCATGCGCCGCCCGGTCATCAACAGTTCCGTCGCTACCGCGCGGGGCAGTCTGCGGGGTAAACGCAAAACACCCCCCGAGTCCGGGATCATGCCCAGGTTGACCTCAGACAGGGCGAACTCGGCGTGTTCGGCCACCACCATCAAATCGGCGGCCAATGCCAACTCAAAGCCACCGCCAATCGCCAGCCCGTTGACCGCGGCAATCACCGGTTTGCTCAGGCTATGGAACTCGGTCAAGCCGGCAAAACCGCCCGGGCCGTGGTTTGCATCAATGGCCTCCCCTTGCGTGGCCGCGTTCAAATCCCAGCCGGCCGAAAAAAAGCGTCCGCTGCCGGTGATGATGGCTACGCGCAGGCTCGGGTCGGTCTGCAAGCGCGCCAACGCGGCGTACAAAGCCAGGCTGGTGGGCACGTTGATGGCATT
>JBIKZP010000491.1:0-2563 GCA_044354655.1 Rhodoferax sp.
ACCGCACGCTCTCCACCCACCCGATGGTCAAAGTGGTGCTGTAAACACCGTGGACATCAGCCTGCGCCAACTTGGCCGCGTGGACTACGCCACCACGGTGGCAGCCATGCAGACCTACACCGCCGAACGTAGTGCTGAAACGCCCGATGCGCTATGGATTTGTGAGCATGCACCCGTTTTCACCCAAGGCCTGACGGGCAAGAGCGACCACGTGCTGAACGCCGGCACCATCCCTGTTGTCGCCACCAACCGTGGCGGCCAGGTCACCTACCACGGCCCCGGCCAGGTGCTGGCTTATCCGCTGATGGACTTGCAGCGTGCTGGTTACTTCATCAAGGAATACGTTTACCGGCTAGAAGAGGCCGTCATCCGCACCCTGGCCCACTTTGGCGTCACCGGCCACCGCGTCAGTGGCGCACCGGGTATTTATGTGCGTTTGGACGATCCGTTTTCACACGCCCTGCTGGCGCAGCGCCCCACGCAGGAAAACACCCAGCGCGCGGCGCCACCCGACTTCACGGGTTTGGGCAAGATTGCGGCCCTGGGCATCAAGGTCAACCGGCATTGCACCTACCACGGCGTTGCGCTGAACGTGGCCATGGACCTAGAACCCTACTTGCGTATCAACCCCTGTGGCTACAGCGGACTGCCTAGCGTGGATCTTTCTACAATCGGTGTCTCGGTGACATGGGCCGAAGCGGCCGACATGTTCAGCCGCAAACTTCTCACCACCCTGGCGCCCTGAGCGCCAACAACCCTCACCGGACACCGCCCCATGAGTTCGTCAGACACCGTGCGCGATATACCCAGCCTTGAGAACTACGACCCGACCGCCAAGCAAAAGGCCGGGGCCAAGCTCTCCCGCATTCCGGTCAAGGTTGTTCCTGGCGAGGTGTTGAAAAAGCCCGACTGGATTCGCGTCAAGGCCGCCAGCCCCAGCTCCCGTTTTTATGAAATCAAGGACGTGCTGCGCGCCAACAAGCTGGTGACCGTCTGCGAAGAGGCCTCCTGCCCGAATATTGGCGAATGCTTTGGCAAGGGCACGGCCACCTTCATGATCATGGGGGACAAATGCACCCGGCGTTGCCCGTTTTGCGATGTCGGCCACGGCCGGCCCGACCCGCTGGATGTGAACGAGCCCGACAACCTGGCCAAAACCATTGCCCAACTGCGGCTGAGCTACGTGGTCATCACCAGCGTGGACCGCGACGACCTGCGCGATGGCGGCAGCCAGCACTTTGTGGACTGCATCAGTAAAACACGCGCCTTGTCGCCCAACACGCAAATTGAAATTCTGGTGCCCGACTTTCGGGGCCGCGACGACCGCGCCCTGGAGATTTTGAAAGCCGCACCGCCTAATGTGATGAACCACAACCTGGAAACCGTGCCGCGCCTGTACAAAGAAGCGCGCCCCGGCAGCGATTACCAGTTCTCCCTGAACCTGCTGAAAAAATTCAAGGCCCTGTTCCCGCACATACCCACCAAAAGCGGCCTGATGGTTGGCCTGGGGGAAACCGACGAAGAAATTCTGGACGTGATGCGCGATATGCGCGCCCACCACATCGACATGCTGACCATCGGCCAGTACCTCGCGCCCAGCACCTCACACCTCACCGTTAAACGCTACGTGCACCCCGACACCTTCAAAATGTTCGAGGAAAAAGCCTACGAAATGGGCTTCAAACACGCCGCCGTGGGGGCCATGGTGCGTTCCAGCTACCACGCCGACCAACAGGCGCATGCCGCAGCCACCGGCCAAGGGGGGTGAGCGCCAACGCGGTGACCAGTGGCCTGGCCACTCGACTGCAACAGCCCACGGTGCTGGCACTGGGCGCCATTGTGTTGTGGGGCACACTGGCCAGTTTTGGCGTAGCGCTGTCGCATGTGCCGCCTTTTTTACTGACCGGCCTGGCCTTGCTGGTGGGCAGCCTGATTGCCTTGCCGCTGTCCAACTTTCGGCTGGCCAACTGGCGCGTACCCTTGTCCACGCTAGGCCTGGGCATCTACGGCCTGTTTGGCTTTCACTTTTTGTTATTTCTGGCGCTGCGGCACGCACCCCCGGTACAGGCCAACCTGGTGAACTACCTGTGGCCGCTGCTGATGGTGGTGCTGGCGCCCCTGCTGCTGCCGGGTTTGACGCTCAGGCCCGTGCATATCGCGGCCGCCTTGCTCGGCTTTGCCGGCGCGGCACTGGTGATTTTGGGCAACGCGCCAGCAGCTGACACAGCTGGCGCCCCGGTGGGGGGCTGGGCCTGGGGTTATGTGCCGGCCATGTTGTCAGCCTGTGTCTGGGCCAGTTATTCGCTGCTGACCAAGCGGGTGCCGGCCTTCCCCACCGCCGCCATTGGCGGCTTTGCCTTGGTGTCTGGGCTGTTGTCGCTGCTGTGCCACGCTCTGTTTGAAACCCCGGTGACCCTCAGCGGCCAAGATGCACTGTTGATCGCCGGCATGGGCCTAGGGCCGATGGGTGCCGCTTTTTTCATGTGGGACCGCGCGCTCAAGGGCGGGGATGCGCGTCATATCGGCATTCTGAGCTACCTCACACCGCTGGCCTCCACCGCCA
>JBIKZP010000492.1:0-2562 GCA_044354655.1 Rhodoferax sp.
AAATTGGCAGCTCGTTGACCATACACACCTGCGCGACCAAACACGAGCGGATGCTTGGAGTCGACCATATCGATACCGGCCCAAGATACAAGCGCAGGGACACCTAGCAAGTCAAGTAGCGGCTCAATCTGCATTTCTGCTCCGGCCAAGCGAATGCCATTGCCAAGCCAGAGCAAAGGGCGCTGAGCTTTCTCTAAGGCACAAACAACACTATCGATCTGAGCAGCAATTGACGACGTTAAAGTGTTTTCAGCCGAAGGTGCAATAAATTGCGTCGAAGCAGTTGAATCTATCCGGCTCGCTTGAATGTCCATAGGGATCTCAATCCAGCACGGACCCGGACGCTGATTTAGCGCAATGAAGGCAGCCTTTTGAATTTCATAAACTGCTTGCAGAGGCGACGTTACGCGATGGGCGTATTTGGTGACCTTCTTAACCATATCAACCGTGTCGTAGCCCTGCACGCCCCACATACGGAGCGTGTTCTCTGGCTTGGTGAATTTGGAATTCTCATTGCCAGCTATGACGATACAGGGAATCGAATCTGCCCACGCGGAAACCACACCTGTCACGCCGTTGGTAGAACCGGCGCCTGTGGTCAATAACGCTGCCGACAGTTTTCCGCATGTACGGTAATAGGTTTGGACGGCCATACATGCGGCCTGCTCATGATGTACACAGATAATTTCTGTAAAGCCGTGGCGTGAAATAGCGTCATACAAATGCACATTACCTGCGCCGATGATGCCGAACACATGCTCAATGCCCAAGTCTTCAAGCGCTTGGGCGATTAACTCGCTTACCTTTACTTGTGCCATAGCCGGGGTATTACTCATTTAAAAATTAACGCCCAAATAACTCTCAATCTTCTGCGCCGCAAACTCAAGCATCTCACGCGTCAGCGCAGGCTGCACGCCGATCCAAAAGGTGTTGTTCATGACGTTGTCGGTATTGGTCAAATCACCACTCACGCGGTAATTGGCCCCTAGCATATAGGGCTGAGCGGTCAGGTTGCCAGCAAATAGCAGCCGTGTGCCCACCTTGTTTTGGTCCAGGTATGTCAGCAGGTCTAGCCGGGTAACGGGGCAGTTGTCTTTGAGCGTAATAGGGAAGCCAAACCATGACGGGTCTGAGTGCTCGGTGGGTTCTGGCAGGTGCACAAACTCTTCGCAGTCCTTCAGGCGCGCTTTCAGAAAGGCAAAGTTGTCTTTGCGGGCCTGGATAAACGCGGGAGCTTTGTCCAACTGGGCTAGACCGCAGGCGGCTTGCATGTCGGTAATTTTGAGGTTGTAGCCCAGGTGGCTGTAGGTGTACTTGTGGTCGTAGCCTTCGGGCAGCTTGCCCAGCTTTTGGCAAAAGCGCTTGCCGCAGGTATTGTCTTTGCCAGGGGCGCAGTAGCAGTCGCGGCCCCAGTCCCTAAAGCTCTCGGCAATGGTCTTGAGTTCGTCGTTGTTGGTAAACACGGCGCCGCCTTCGCCCATTGTGATGTGATGCGCTGGGTAAAAGCTGAGCGTGCCAATGTCGCCAAATGTGCCGACCATCTGGCCACGGTAGGTGGTGCCCAGGGCGTCGCAACAGTCCTCTACTAGCCACAAGTTGTATTTTTTGCACAGCGCGGTGACCACGTCCAGGTTAAACGGGTTGCCCAAGCTGTGCGCCAGCATGATGGCCTTGGTTTTGGGGCCAATGGCGGCTTCAATTTTGGTGGCGTCAATGTTGTGGGTGAGTGCGTCCACATCTACAAACACCGGTACGGCGCCAAATTGCAAGATGGGGTTGACAGTGGTGGGAAAGCCTGCGGCCACGCCAATCACTTCGTCGCCCTTTTGAATGGCACGCGCGCCTAGCTTGGGCGAGGTGAGCGCGCTGAAGGCAACCAGGTTGGCCGACGAGCCAGAGTTGACGGTGATGAGGTGCTTGATGCCGATGAAAGCGGCGAGCTTTTTCTCAAACTCAGCGTTAAAGCGGCCGGTTGTAAGCCAGCCATCGAGTGAGGCTTCGACCATATTTTTAAGTTCTTCTGCACCCACAACTTTGCCCGATGGGGGCACCACAGTCAGTCCTGGCAGAAAGGGTTGGGGCGCCAGCGCGATGGCTGCGTATTCATCAACAAGTTTGGCGATTTGCTCGCGCAGGGCTTGGGTTTTGGCGTTTTCCATTAGGGTGTTGCTTTTGATAAATTGTTTAACTGGTGAGGGCTTGGTATGCCTGCAGTTGGGAAAGCGTTAACTGCCGCATATTGACGCCCGCCGTGTGCTGCTTGGACCAGTCAATGATGAGCGCCAAGGCGTCTTGCAGTCGCAAGGCGGGGTGCCAGTTGAGGCGACTGCGGGCCTTGGAGATGTCGAGCTTGAGATAGTGGGCTTCGTGCGGGTGCTTGCCGGTATCGACCTGCCACTGCGCGTCAGCACCCCACATAGCAGCCATTTGCTCGACGATCCAGCCGACCGGTTTGGCGTCTTCGTCGTTGGGGCCAAAGTTCCAGCCTTCGCCAAAGCTGGGGCCATGTTCAAACAGTTGCTCGGCCAGCGTGAGGTAGCCACGCAAAGGCTCCATGACGTG
>JBIKZP010000082.1:0-7743 GCA_044354655.1 Rhodoferax sp.
CAAGATGTGGCCTGCATTGGCGGTGTCGTACACACTTATGACGAATCGTACCGCTCAATCAGAGCTTCACGACGAAGGTCTGCTTTCGGCGGCGGACTTGACCCACGAAAGTACCGCTTGGTTGACCGCAAAGGGTCTGATGCCGACGTTGAAATGTGGCCAAGTCCCGGGGCTTTAATCGAAATTCAACTACTCAAAAGCAGTCATTGGTCAGTACCCGCTCATGGCCCTTTGCTGCTAAAAGAAGCTGCTCAATTCCAGCGGGCTCAGTTGGTCTAGGAAACTGGTACGGTTTATTGGGGGCAGATCAGGTCACGTTCTTGAAACGGGGCGGGTGTGCCTTGCGTCACCAGTGCCATTGCTCGGCTCAAGGCGCCAGGGTTCGATTCGGGCGTGTCTCTCAGTTGCGCCAGCAGTTCGCCTTCCTCATTTTTGGCGGCGGCGTGCGCCTGGGTCAGTTGTGCCAGTTGTGCGCTTGCTTCAATAAAAAGCGGCATTTTTGAAAATGCTTTTTATTGGCTGCTGACCTAAAAATGTGAATGAATGGTTTTGCAGGGTTTGGGGGGCGTTTGGCTAAGGCGCTTGGGCGTGCCTGCCCCTCATTTCAGCGGGGGTAAATAGGGCACCCGTTCCCACACATTCCTATGCGTTCCCACCCGTTCCGGGAACGACTGAAAAGGGCAATGGGATATGGTGAGTTATCACCATTCCCACCCATTCCCATATCTTTTTCTTAAGGGAACGGGTGAAATGGGAACGGGTGGAATATGGGGCGGTCATGCCTCTTCCCCCGCCGAATTGCTGGGCTGCGCGGCAACATCGGGAACGGGTGGAATTTCCGGTTTTTTCCAGCTTTTGGGGACGACTACTTTCAGGTCAGGCAACACCCCATCACGCACAAACGCTTCATGTTCCTCTGTGGTGAATTCCACCAGAAAGCTAGAGCGGCTGGGGTGTCTCCGCACTTTGGCAGGTACCGCCACCTCATAAAGCCACAGCTCAGAAAGTAGGTTCTCGATTGTGGCCACCACCAATGCCGCCTTGCGCTGCACCTTGGCCTTGACGCCCGCACGGTTCAGCGGGTGACCCAGATTCCACGCCGTTGCCACCGCATCTCGTATCTCTTGGCGCAGTTCTGCGGTGTCATCCTTTTGTGCCTGCTCTTGGGCTTGTGCCTGCACTTGCTGTCGGCTCTGTGTCGGCGGTGTAGGTTTGCCCCATCGCATGGACACAGTCTCAAACCCACCAAACTCGTCAGGTGCTAAGGTCTCAGCGCAATGCGTGTCTATTTGCAGTTCTGACCATTCCGCCTCAAAGCGCGTTTTGCCGCGCACAAGGTAGCGTTTGTTATCGGCTTCCTTCACCAGAAACAGGACTTGGTTTGCATCCGCTTCCCACGCTGACCCACCACGCATAGACAACCCAGCCACGTCAACGCGGCCAATATTCAGTTTGGCAACGTGTCCAATAATCCATACAGGCAGTTCGGCAAACCCCTGCTTTAGTGCCGCCATTGCTGCGCTAGCCTCAGAATTTGAGTTTTCCTCTTCAAGCTCCAGCACTGCCGATTTAGTATCCAGCACCACCAGCGGCAGGATGTCGACGCCTTTCACGGTGCGCGTGAATTGCTTACAGTAGACCTTGCCCACCTCGGCGACGTAGCTAGGATGCAGGCGGCGGGCTTCCACGATATGCAGACGCTCCCGCACAATGTCAGCGTCCAGCCCCAGATTACTAAACATCACCAGCCCAACCAGAATGCGATGCGCTTGCTCTACGTCCTCCACGATGTAGACAACATGCCGCCAGTGAACGGGTGCCAGCGGGTCAGATGCAACATGCAGGCCAGCGGCCACCATTGCCAGCGGCAGCAAGGCGGTAGTCTTGCCCACGCCATGCGCCCCGGCAATCGTCACTACACCATGCCCGATAAAGCCAGGAATAACCCAACGCACGGCCTTGGGCTTCATGTCGAAGCTGACAAACTTTGCCAGCGGGTGCCGAATCTCTCCGGTTTTGGCGTCACCCCCCTCAAACTCATGTGGGGCGAATTTTTGAACGGCACTACTCACCAGCAACGGTATCTGCGCCCGGCGCGCTTTCCATCGCTCATCCTGGGGCGCTTCACTGGCATCCATCAAGCCGCGCAAGTGGTTCACAGCAGCGCCAGCAACCATGCCAGTTGCGACTAGGGCGGCGGCGAGGTCGCGCAAAGAGTCGTGATAGACATCACCGGACAATATCGCCTTCACAAGCGCGGCATACCGCTCATCGGGCAGAGTGTTCTCAAGCGCTCCCGTTTTGGCGTTTACCTTGGTTTTGGGCACTGCCCGAAAGCTCTCCGCAGTGGCTTTAAACGCCACCAGCGGCACAAGCGGCCCGGTCTTGATGGCTTTGCCTGTCAGCGTCAGATAACGAGCCGTGCTGTAAAACTCAGCCTTTAAACCGTTCTTCGCGCCGTTTACGCCCGCTTCAAGTTGCTCGCCATAGCCGATAGCGCGCAGACCAGTACCGGCGGGTGAGATTTCAATGTAACCAGCCCCCAAACTGTCCAGCAAGGCCATTGCAGCCATGCTAGGTACGCCATTGGTAACGCAGTGGTCAATGTCCACACCCACTAGACCATCACCGTTCAAAACGATGCCCACGCCTGTGCGGCCACCTTCCAGATATGCGGTTTGCGATTGGTCGAATGAACCCCATGTATTGGGATCGGTTGAACTTGCGCGACTGTTGACGCGGTCAGGCGCGTAAGGCACCTTGCGCGGCTTTTCGCCTGGGTTGTCTTCAGCGTGCCATGTAACCCACCTGTTCAGCTTGCGAAGCTCCAGGGGGATGTTGTCGAAGTTCGGTGTAATGAAGGCGGTGTTCATTTGCGCCCCTTCACCAGTGTCCAAAACGAATCAGGAAATGAAGGCATACAAGCGCCCAAGTCCTCGATGCGGTTGGATATTCCGCAAGTCATGCTCACAAGGTCGTTTAACTCCGCGGTTTGCTTTTCCTGTGCCGTGGCGATGCGCTCCAGCACTGCCAGCAAGGCGGCTTGATTCTGTTCGGTCATAGTCCGCCCCTTGCTGGCGCTGGGCCAGTTCGTCTTCGCCCTAACGTAGCCCCCTCCTCCAGCGCGGCCTTGCCTTGGCGGGCCAGTTGGTTGGCGCGCATCGCGGCCAAGTCAATCACCACGTCAGGCTGATGGCGCTGCGGGTAGCGCTCGATGCCCAGCCATTGGGCGGCCGCCGTCAAGGTGGCCTTGGTGTCGTTGTTGTGGAACAAGATCGCCAGCAAGTCAAAGGCGTCGTGTGCTTTGCCATCGGCCAAGATATCGCTGGCGTGGTGGCTGTACGCCTTTTCTTGCCCTCCATCGGTCAGCACCACCACGCCAGGCAACTTGGTGCTGCTGTTGGGCGCCAGGTAGCGCTTGCCCATTTTTTTGTAGTTGCTGCTGATCAGCAACTCCGCACAACTGACCTGCTGGTTGAACTGGCCAATGATGTTTTGGTGGTCACCGCCCTCCACCCGGCGCGGCCCCCCGGGGTTGCTCTCGGCGGGGTTGGGCGCGGGCGTCGGCTGCCAGGGACAGAGCGCCTGGATATCGGCGCGCAGGTTGTGCGTGTCAGCGGCGTAGGCGCGCCAAAACTCCTCCAGCACCGCTGGCAGCCGGGGCACCTCGGGGTAGTCCCAGGGCGCTTGCTGCTCGGCCCAGGCGTAGTTGTGGCCATCCGGGTGCAAGGACGGCGGCAACACGTCCTGGTTCAGGCCCGTGCGCAATTCAAAGACCGTGATGCGCTCCAACGGGCCAGTGCCGCCGGGTTTGGGCCAGGTGATCTTTTGCATCTCCAGGCTCTCCGGCAAGCTGAAAATCACCTTGGCCCGGCCGGCCTTGCTCAAGATGCGTGGGCCGGCCGCCAGGATGGCATCCAGGTCCAGGCCAATGCCGTCAAAAATCACCCGGGTGAAGGCTTCGTCATCGACATCGATGGCACAGGTCAGCGAGGGCGTGTGCACCAGCCCCATGTTGAGCGCGCCATGCGACAGCTTGGCAATGGCTGACTCCACCGTGCTGACCAACTGCTCGGCTTGGTTCCAGCCGGCGGTTTTCGGTGCTTTGGAGCCATGCGGAATCATCACCAACTTCCAGCCGCACTGGAGGTACTTCAGGGCATGTTCAATTTGGGTTTTTTCCAACACGCTCAGGCTGGAGTTGGGAATCAGGTCAGCCATGGCGGCTCCTTGGTTGGGTTGTTGTATTGGTGAAAGATGGGCGTCATTTACTGCGGGGATGGGGTGGCGGCCGTAGCTCTGATGCGGGTAGGTGGTGCCCACCCGCTTAGCAAAGAGTTGCTGCTCCACCAGGCTCATAGACTTCAGAAATAGATTGATATTTATCAGCTTCATACACCTATAGTACACCCTAAAGTTAATTAATAGCAAGGTTTCGAAGGTTTATTTGCTTTACATTTCCGTGCATGAATGAATACACCCTGATTCGCCGCGAAAATCTGAAGGCTTTGAAGCTGACGGCCAAAGCCCTGAACTACCAGGTCGGCAACTCTGTCAGCTACTGGTTTGACCTGCTGCGGGGCGACAAAGATTTCGGGGAAAAGACGGCGCGCAAGATTGAAACGGCGCTGGGGTTGCCGCCGCGCATCCTGGATGAACCGGGCAGTTGCACGCCGCAAACCATTAACCGGTTGGAGTCGCCAACTCGCGTGAAAAGTGCGCCTGTAGCCCAAGGGGAGCCCCCGGCCTTGGCCAGCGATACGCTGATATTGGCGAAGTGGTTTGAAAAGTTGCCGGAGGATTCGTTGGCGCGGGTGAAAGCCTACGCCGGCATCATGCAAACCATCATTACTGCGCTGGGAGAGCTACGGACTGCGGCGCCCTCCCCCGACACCAGTCACCTCAGTGATCTGCCAGCCAATCCTCGGCCAGAGTTAAAGAGTCGGACGCAAAAGCTGCCCTCTTGAGCTTTTTCCCAGCGGCCTAGTGAGCAATCTGCTCCTTGGCAACAACCAAGGCCATTGCACTGCAACTGACCGCGAGACAAGCGGGAAAAACTCAAGCGGACTGGCCTAGCTTCGCCGCTACGATCCCTCAAGATAACTTGCCGCCGTGCATTCAGCGTGTACCTACACGAAGCAGTGCGCAGTCTCTCGAGCCATGACTGCGTAACTAAGCCGCTCAGAGGCACCACCACCCAATGCCCGGTGTCCGCGTTACCTCATCGCAACACCTCGTTGCTTGTATTTTCTGCACTACCCACCGCAGGACTTGGCATCAATTCCGTAAGTTGCGCACCAGTCCTCATCAACAAAACCTTCAACGGTAATTTTGTTGAAGATTTCACTGGGCATCGTTATTTACCGGGAAAAATGTGCGCTCCACACCGACGCTTACTCAAGAAAAGCACCTATTTTTTGAGCACCGCTTGGCTCTTGGCCCGAGAGTCATCTGACAAGATTCACTACGCCCTCCGGTTGTCAAAACAATTTTTTAAAGTATATTATTTATATTTTTTAATCTTTACAGTTTAAACTACACCCAATGGTGCATAATGAATTTCAAGGCAGTGATTTCGCTGCTGTTAAGGATCGTGAAATGGTCACTGGCCACAAATTTGCGCGCTGCCTAAACGCAGACTTACCCGACACGATGGACGTTGACCGCTGGCAGCTGGGCTGGGAGATGGCAGAGCTCGTGTTTCAAACGCCCTACTTGGGGGAGGATTCGCCGCCCCCTGGCTATATCGGCGTGGCGCATGCACCGAATAAGCGCGCTTTGTTTTGGGCGATTGATCACTATGGCGATCCTGATTACATCAAGGTCCAGTCCACCCGGCGCGGCTCCTTTCGCATGCGCCTAGGCAATGGCGAACACGATGAGTACAAGTCTGCGTATGAAACCACGGCGTCGTTGCCATTCACTACCGAGCCGTGCTGGCGCCAGCCTGATTGGAGTGACAAAAATGTAATGCACTCTCCACTTTTATCAATGACTGACTGGCCCACATAAATAAGATAGAAGTAGTAAAAATGCCCAAAACCTTCAACCGACTGCAGGGGATCTTGCGATGAATGCCGTCACCCTGCAACCCGAAGAATTGGAAATGCTTACCGGCTATGAGCAGTCCACCAAGCAGCTCGATGTGCTGCACAAGCGCGGCTTCACCAGGGCCTTCATTGGTAGGCGCGGTCTGGTACTTGAGCGCGCCCACTATGAGGCTGTCTGCAGGGGCCAGATTGATCGGCCGGCGGCAAAGGAAGTTAATCTATCGTTCTTTGCAGCACGGAAATGACCAGACGGCGCGAAGTTGCTGACGGACTACCTTACCGCGTTTACGAGCGCTTCGGTGTGCGCGTATACAGTGTGGGCTACATGCTACCCACCGGCAAGTGGGCCTTCAGGTACGCCTGCACAGTGCATGACTCTAGCGAGGTCGCTAAGCTCCGCGCCAAGGCGATTTCCGAGTCGGCTCGGATCAGTGTGGTGGATTACGACCGGCCATCTGGCGGCTTCACCGGTTTGGTGAAAGCCTGGTTCAAGTGGCAGGAAGACTTGCCAATAAACGACACCCGCAAGCGCGCCAGCAGCACCATCGCCGGTAACAAGCCCGAAGCGGAGATGTTGAAGAAGGCTTTCGGTCATTTGGAGCCGCATGAAATCACCCGCAGCATGGGCTACGCCTATCTGGACGCATGCCTCACGGCCACCGACAAGAACGGCAATGCCAGGCCCAGGCCGATTAAGGGCAACAAGGAGATCGCGCTGGCCCGGTTGATTTTGGAGTACGGCATCCGCAAGGACATGCTTGCAGCCAACCCGTTCGATGATCTGACCAGGAACAAGACGGTCACCCCCAAGCGGCTGGTGACACAGCAGGAGCTGGCGCTGGCCGTGGAGATGGGTCGCAAGATGGGTGGGCCGCAGCACGTGGTAGCGATGGCCCTGCAGACGGCCTACCTGTGCGTGCGCCGTTCCGTGGAAGTTCGAACAATCACCCGCGATGCGATCACCGAGCAGGGCATTCGCTGGAAGGATGGCAAAGGACCCCACAAGCCAGCGATCCTGATCGAGTGGACGCCTGAACTGCGCGCCACCATCGAAGAGACCCTCAGGATCAAGCGCAACAAAGTCGCAGGGACGATGTACCTGTTCGGCAATATGCAGGGTCAGAAGTACACCAAGGGTGGCTGGAAGTCGTCGCTGGACGAACTGATGTTCCGGTGCCTGGAAGTGGCGACGAAGCGTGGCATACCCTTCAAGCGCTTCAGTCTGCAGGACTGTCGGCCGATGGCGGTGACCGACAAGCTAGAGCGAGGTGATCAAGACACCAAAACAGCGACTGGCCACACCAGCGACAAAATGATTGCGACAGTGTATGACCGCAGGCCGCAGCGCGTGGCGACCGGTGCAAAGTTGGCTAAGAATACTGAGAAATAGGGGTCAGTGTTGCGATACTTATTTCAAAGTTTGAAATAAGGGCAAGAAAAAAGCCCCGGTGTTTAATCGGGGCTTTCGTCTAAGTCCTTGATTTACAAGGAGAATTTTGGCGGAGTGGACGGGACTCGAACCCGCGACCCCCGGCGTGACAGGCCGGTATTCTAACCAACTGAACTACCACTCCTGGTAGTGATAACGTTTGCTCTTGCGAGCCAAGCCGCCTGCTCTTTCGAACCGACTGGCAAATCTTTGCAGACCTGCCTTGTTACCGACTTGTACCTTGTTCATCAGGTGATGAATTTG
>JBIKZP010000493.1:0-2559 GCA_044354655.1 Rhodoferax sp.
CAGTTGCAACCCGTGCATATGCCGGCGGTGGCCACACTGGCCAGGCTTGACCTGGCCGACAAAAAGCCTGCTGAAGCCAAAAAACGTTTTGAAGCCGTGCTGCAGAAGGATCCTAAAAATAGCCAGGCCTGGCTGGCCTTGGCCGAACTTTCCGTCTTGACCGGTGCTTTGCCCGCCGAGGTTCAAGCCTTGTTGGTCAAGGCGGTTGAAGCGGCACCAGCCTCTGAAATTCCACGCTTGATGTTGGTTGAATTTCATCTGAGCCAGCGTGACTGGAAACAAGCCTCTGCGGTGGCCCAGGTTGCCGTAGCAGATTTGCCAGACCGTGTGACCTTGCTTGAAGCCCTGGCCCGAACTCAGGTGGCGTCTGGCGATTTGAACCAGGCCCTAGCCTCCTACAAGCGGGTGACGGACGCAGCGCCGCTGTCTGCCCCGGCGCACCTGCGCCTGGCGCAAGTGCAACTGCTGGCGAAGAACCCGGATGCTGCGGGGCTAAGCTTGCGCAAGGCGCTGGAACTCAAACCTGACTTGCCCGAGGCGCAATCGGCCCTGGTGGCGCTGGCCCTTGAAAGTGCCACGGTAGACAAGGCGCTGGCCATTGCCCGCACTGTGCAGAGCCAGCGGCCCCAGGAGGCTTCGGGTTATGCGCTGGAGGGCGATATTTTGGCGGGTAAAAAGCGCTGGGGCGAAGCAGACCAGGCGTACCGAAAAGCCCTGAAACTTAACAAGTCCAGCGAGCTGGCCGCCAAAGCGCATGCGGTGTTGAGTGCCGGCGGTAAGCGCAGCGAGGCGGATAATTTTTCGAGTAGCTGGTTAAAAAGCAATCCCAAGGATGGGGTGTTCATGGCCTATCTGGGCGATGTCGGTATGGCCCGCCAAGACTGGGCGAGTGCAGAGCAGTGGTACCAGCAGATCCTCAAGCTGCAACCCAACAATGCCCTCATTTACAACAACCTGGCGTGGGTGAGTGGTCGCCTCAAGCGTGACCGTGCCATGGCGTATGCGCAGAAAGCCAACGAACTGGCGCCTGATCAGCCCGCGTTTCAGGACACCCTGGCGATGCTTCTGTCTGAAAAAGGCGAGCACGCCAAAGCCCTTGAATTGCAAAAAAAGGTGGTGACCGCCCAGTCCCGCAATGCCTTGTTTCGACTTAACCTGGTGCGTATTCACATGAATGCGGGCCACAAGGACCTGGCCAAAATTGAGCTGGACGAACTCAACACCCTGGGCGAGAAATTTGCGGGCCATCAAGAGGTGAAGCGTTTGTTGAAATTGCTTTGACTAAGGTTATGAATAGCGCCAATTTGTGAATTGCTTCACAGCTGGCGAGGGGACAAGGTTCTTAAAATTTATTCTTCCCTGACTGTGGGTGAGGCCAAGCGCCAGTTCTTCGTAGCAGGTACCAGAAAGCAGATAGCAGGAAGTGCATTGTCGGCAACGCAGAGAAAGTCAATATGTCCATGGATTCCAAAAGCTCTTCCCCTCAGACCGCAGCACAGACGCTGAACAAGCAGGCCTTGGCCAGACGACATTTGCTGTTGCGCGGCATGGGCAAGGGGGCTGTGGTGATGGGGGCCGTGGTGCCGATTCAAACTTTCTCCGCGCAAACACTGCTGACTTTTGACGGCAAGTTCTTGTGCAGTGTTTCCGGCACGCAGTCTGCCGTCAATTCGACCACAACGTCCAGCGCCCTGGCTTGCGGTGGCTACAGCCCCTCTCGCTGGGTTGAATCCGAATCCAAACGGAGCGCCACCTTGAAATGGCCGGTGTTGCCCAACGGCTGGACAGCCAAAACCCAATGCAAAAAAGTTTTCACACGCTCAGTTTTGATGAAAGAAGATGGCCGTTGGCCCAGCCTGATTGACGTGCTGGAGGCCGAAGATAAAAATTCGAGGTTTGCGGCGTCAGACGAAATTCACTGGATTTGTGCCTGGTTGAATGCCTTGAGCGGGAGCTTCAATTACCCCTATACCGGCGAGCAGGTGCTGGATTACTACAACCAGGGCTTTGCCTCTAAGAGCTACCAGGATGCCTTGTATTTCTTCAAAACCTACATGGAAAAGAACTAGGGTTTGATGCTGACAAGCACGCGTGACCAGGCACACTGGCAACTTAGTCTGCTGGTGGTGTTGCATTGGCGGTGTTGGGACAATGAGTGGGTGGTTTACAACCAAGGCTCTGGTGATACCCATTTGCTGGACACCGTCACAGCCTATACCCTCATGGCGCTGGAGGAAGGGGCCGCCACCCCAGCGCAACTTCTGATGCAGTTAGACCTGTCACAGGGAATAGGACTTGAGCGCTCCGCTGAGCAACCCCAGACTGTTGAGGCACACTTAGTGGCCGTTTTGCAGCAGTTGGAGCAGGCCGGTTTGATTGAGTCTGTGGCTGCATGAGGCTGGCCGAACTTAGTCCCGACGATATGCTGAACCGGTTACGGGGCGAAGGCTTGTGCCTTAAAACCGGCCCCTTCAATTTTCGAATTGTCAGCCCGATTGAGTCGGTGGCTCGCGGCCTGCGTTTGTTGTACGCGGACTATGCCGTGGTGGACGATACGCA
>JBIKZP010000494.1:0-2554 GCA_044354655.1 Rhodoferax sp.
CTCGGACTGGGTAAGCGCAATGAGTTCGGCCTTGGCTTCCGTAGTTGGTGGGCGCTGCCCCGGGTTGAAGTTGGAAATATTACGAACCCGCAGAAAATGTGCGACGGAGGCAATGAAGTCAGGGTCGCCAAGACGGCTATATAGCCGGGTGTAATAGCTTTCTTCCTTGGCCGGGCCTTCGTGACTTACAACCCAGAAACGCCGGTCATCTTCGCTCAGCGGGATTGCCCCAGTATGGTTTGAGAAGAACACCCATCGGGTGGCGTTGTACTCAACGTGGCGGCGACCAAACTTAGGGTTAATTTCGCGAACTTCTGCCGTGACTAGCTGGCGCAGGGTCTGCGCATGCCGATAGCTCTGGTTTCCGCCTTCGTTGATCTCGTCGACGATGGCCAGCAAGCAGCGGGACAGACGGTCGTTGAAGCCTTTTTCGAACACCCCGATCAAGTCAAGTGATGCAGCAACATGACCCGTCCAAACCCGGGCTAGAACGCCGCTAATCCAGTTACGCCCCTTGCCGTGGATCCGCGAAATATGGACCCAGCCGTAATGTGGTAGCTCTCCGGGACGTTGCTCGATATGCGCCAGCCAGTCCAAAAAAGCCTCGGCATGTTGCCCGAATAGCCAGCGGATATGTTCAACAAAGTCGTATGACCACACATCCCAGAGGGGTGGTGGATCCTGTGGCAATCTGGACCGCCAGAGATTAAGCGCAGATCGCCCATCTGGTGACGTTGTCATTATCTTTGCGCCAGCGCGAAACGTCAACGCATCGGCTTCCAGACGATCCGGGTCTTCCAACCACGCCTTCGAAACGGGCTGCGATCGCGTAGCTCCATCAGGGCCGGCTACCTGATGTTTTGAAGCAGCCAGCGCGTTGCGAAAGTCCTGAAGGGGCAGCAGGGACTGCGAGCAATTCAGGTCAGCGACCAGCGACCCATCCCGAATAAAAACGTAGCGCTCTCGGGCCATGTGTAGCGTAACAGATCCAGTCTTTGGGACTGTATCGGACCCAGATCCGATGGTTTTGTTGGCTTCGCGCTGTTCCTTCCTACGCTGAGCTTCTGCCTCTGCTTGCGCATCACGCACGGCGCCTATAGCTGCGCCCCGGTCTCCGTTGTGCTCGTAGTGCACCAACAGGTCGAAGTTATCACCATAGCAACCACCGCTCTGAGATTTCACACCAAGACCGGCTTCAGCGTCAGATTGAGATAGAGAGACAAAGCGCTGGCGACCGTCCTCGGCTTCGAATACCCGTGTTGCGTGGCTGCCTGACTGCTGGTGACGTGACTGCCAATCCTTGCCGTTGGAATGCGCATCGTACCCATACTGGATGAGCAAATCCTCCATAACATTGCTGCGGTTATATGCCTCGATGGCAGTTTCACCATGGACCGTAATGACGGGACGCCGAGCGGTGAAGGCATTGCAAGTTGCTTGCTTGGCGAGATCGTCTGCCTCTCGGCGTTGTCTGTGCGCCTCGATCTGCTGTGCAAAAATGGGGGTCAGGGCATTCACAGCGGAACTCCCTTCTCGCCTTCGGCGTATCTTTCGTAGAACAAAGGACGCCCGTCTTCGCCACGACGCTTTTGCGGAATATTCGGCAGGTAGACCGGCTGCGCAGCGCCCGCCAAAGACTTGTCCATCGGCACCCCGTTCGCTGCCATGTAGCTAAAGAACGCTTGCTGCGCCTCGTTCCATCGGACGAACGATACCGGTTCTTCGAGAGGAACGATAATGCGCCAACGTCTGCCATCTAGGGTCGCGCTCCCCGTACTATAGATGAAGATCGCCGCTTCGGAGCCGAACAACGCGCGAGTGTGAGTGATGATATCATCCAGCGGCACATCACCCTTGTCGACATCCCCTGTCAGGGCGACGAACTCCCCGCGATCACGCTGGGTTTGGTGGTTCCGCGCATCATGTCGGTGATAAGTTGACGGGATAAATGCTGGTGCCGCTGCTTTAGCCTGGCTGGTTGGCTCCAAGCAGAACATCTCTCCGAGGCTGATGGTATTGTAGTCTTGGTCCGTATCGATGTTGGTGTCGTACTGGCCGTTGAAGGTCGTTACCTCGTGATCCTGCCATCGGCTGGTCAGCGTATTTTCTGCATTTAGCTTGGTTGCAAGGGTAGCTTGAGGTATAGATCCACCATCAGCGTTTTCATCGCGACTGATCTGGGCCGGGGCTGCAACCCCGGCCTTTTCTTTATCCAGCATCATGCCACTTCCCCCGCCACGAGGGCATGGAGGCTATCGGCCGGGATAAGCGTGCGACCGCCAACGCGGATGCCCCTCAGGCGTCCTGCTGCGATGTGCGAATAAATCGAAGTTCGCCCAAGGCTCGACGCGGAGCAAGCCTCTCTGATGCTGTATGCGAGCTTGGGTGTAGTAATATTCGCGGTCATAGACGTGCACCTTCGGTTCGTGTTGGTTGGAACCGATTAAGGGCAGTAAAATTCTGGCGCGGAAAAGACAGATCGTCGCGCTTTTCGCCGCGCGATTATATTACTGTTAACGCTTGTTTTTTGCTTCGTCCCACGCGGGGCGAAGCC
>JBIKZP010000495.1:0-2553 GCA_044354655.1 Rhodoferax sp.
CAGCGCCGCTGGGCACCACCATCTCACCACTGGCCGCCTCAATCGCTTCCACCACAGTTTGCGTTGAAGGGGGACGCGCACCAAACCGACCCTGCACCGGCAAGGCGTAGAAGCCACGACCTACGCGCAAAAGCTTCTCCTCACGCGTCAGTCGTGTCAGCGCCTGATCAACAGCGGCTCGCGATGCCAAATGCAAGAACTCCTTGGGCGAAAGCAGACCGCCTTCAGGCAGGGCTTGCGCAGCAGCGACGATGGATTGGACAAGTTGGCTCATATGGGGCTCTGTTTGTCAGGATTTTATTTCGACTTCTGACATTTTGCAAATTGATGCCACTATTCGTTCAGGTCCCGAACGAACAAAACCGAGCAAGCGCGAAGCTGTTCAAAACTTGACTTACGGCCAGAAGCACGCGTTCATTGGTTTTTAGCCAGAACATAATCAGGCCAATAACTGGGTTTGCCGTCAAAATATGAACCCGCCTATTCGAGTCTAATCCGGTTGAAATTCCGGTCTAGGCAGGCTTACAGTCGATGCAATGAAGACCGACACCCTCCAAATCACGTTCGAATTACTCAATTTATTAAGTGAGGTTGACGAGTTCAAAGGGGCTTGGCGCGCGCTGGGAACACTTGCGCCAGAGCGGCTCAATGCGCTGCGGCATGTGGCAACCATTGAAAGCATTGGCGCCTCCACTCGAATTGAAGGTAGCAAGCTGACTGATCGGGAGGTCGAGAAATTACTCTCCAAGCTGGAAATCAAGAAATTCGACAGTCGCGATGAGCAGGAGGTTGCTGGTTACGCCGAGACGATGGAAATGATTTTCCATGCCTTTGACGATATCCACGTCACCGAAAACCATCTCAAGCAGTTCCATCGTGACCTTTTGCGCTACCGCCAAAAAGATGAACGCCATAGGGGCGAGTACAAAAAGTTACCGAACAACGTCGTTGCCTTTGATGGCGACGGCAAGATGATGGGGGTCGTTTTTGAGACCACCTCTCCATTTGACACCCCACGCCGGATGACTGAACTGGTTGAGTGGCTGAAGGAAGCACGAGAGCTTAGGCGACTGCACCCCCTGTTGATCGTTGCTGTGTTCACAGTCACTTTTTTAGAAATCCATCCGTTCCAAGATGGCAATGGCCACCTGAGCAGGATTTTGACCACGCTACTACTTCTCCAGGCAGGCTATGCCTACGTGCCCTACAGCTCGCTGGAAAGCGTCATTGAGCAAAGCAAAGAAGGTTATTACTTGGCACTGCGCCAAACGCAGCAATCTTTGCACAGTGAAGCACCCAACTGGCAGCCTTGGCTACTGTTCTTGATGCGGGCTTTGCAACAACAAAAACGCAGACTGGCCGCCAAGGTTGAGCGAGAAAAAGGGGCGCTTGCAACGTTGCCGGAATTGGCCGTCAGAATCTTGGATGACGTTCGAGATCATGGCCGGGTCACCACACGCGACATGGCGGCGGTCGCTCGATATGGTACGGACTGCCGTGACAGATGAAGATATTGACGCGCTGATACTGACCGCCATTCAAGGCAGCACCCACGCCCAAAATTACCTGGATTGCATTCGCCAGGCCAAGTTTTCTCAGGCGACGGCCTTTTTCTTCGCCTTACGCACTTTCCAATCCAAAGATTTGACTTGATCTGACAACACGGCGCAGTCAACACCGTCGACTTGGGTCACCACCTCAAACGGGTGTCCTTTGATTTGGGTGGTGATGGGACAGCAAACCATCAGACCCGTTTTGCCGTTGTAACTGGCCGGGGTGGGTTTGGGGTGGGGGATTAATTTTGGGGCTGCTTGATCCAGCCGGCGATGAGCGCCACAGCCTGCGGCTCCATGCCGACAAACCCGTGGTAGCCGCGGGGTTGGCAGGGGTCACCGCTGGGTGGGCCGCCGCCTTCTACGAGGATGAGTTTTTTCA
Source organism: Rhodoferax sp. (assembly GCA_044354655.1). Lineage (GTDB taxonomy): Bacteria > Pseudomonadota > Gammaproteobacteria > Burkholderiales > Burkholderiaceae_C > Rhodoferax. Next base: position 1,936 of record JBIKZP010000495.1, read on the forward strand.
CCGGGCTGGCGCTCAAGGCCGGCACGATTTGGGCCACGCCGCGCGCTGGGGTGATGCGACAAGCATCGTCTTTGTGGTGCAAGGTCAGTACCGGCACTTTGATCGCTTCCAGGCCTTGCTTACCCTGGGGGCCGTCTTGCAGGCGCAAGATCATGGGGGAGAAGCCAGAGGTCAACACCACGCCGGCGACGGTTTGCCCTTGGTCCAGAATAGCGGTGGAGGCCGCCGAGATAGTGCCCATGCTGGTGCCCACCAACCAGACCGGCACCGGGCTTTTTTGTTGGACAGACTGCACCACAGCCAGCACGTCACGTGCGTGGTCAGCGCTAATGCGCGCAGCTTCGTTCAGGTTGCGCATGTCAGCGGCCAAACCCAGGATGGCGACGTTAAAACCCTGCGCGGCAAAGAGGTCGCGGGTGCGGATTAAAAAGTTGTCTGAGGTGGGCTGCTTGCCGTCGTAACCCATACCGCCTGCACCGCCAGAGATCAACAGCACGGTGTGGCTGGCGCCCTCACGCGGCATCCACCAGAAGGTTGAATTACCGCCAGGGCGCACACCGGCCAAAGGCAACAGCTTGCCTGGGCTGGACGGCGCAGCTTCTTGTGCCCAACTGGCAG
>JBIKZP010000497.1:0-2548 GCA_044354655.1 Rhodoferax sp.
CGGGTGCGGCGGCATCTCAAAAGCGCGCAACTCCAACAGCCCCAGGCGCCCGGTGGACGAGTCGGGCGAGTACATCTTGTCAATAGAAAACTCGCTGCGGTGGGTGTTGCCGGTGACATCAATCAGGATGTTGCGCAGGGTGCGGTCCACCAGCCAGGGCGGCATGCTCTGGCCGTAGAGTTCGCGGTTTTTGTAGATTTGTTCAATGGCAATCTCCAGCTCATAGAGCTGGTCGTTGCGCGCCTCGTCCACGCGTGGGGCCTGGCTGGTGGGGCCTACAAACATGCCGCTGAACAGGTAGCTCAGGCTCGGGTGGTTGTGCCAGTACAGCAGCAGGCTGGCCAGCACCTCGGGCTTGCGCAAGAACGGGCTGTCGGCCGGGGTGGCGCCGCCCATGACAAAGTGGTTGCCGCCACCGGTGCCGGTGTGGCGGCCATCGGTCATGAACTTTTCTGCCGACAGGCGCGACTCAAAGGCCACCTGGTACAAAAATTCGGTGTTGTAGACCAGCTCGTCCCAGTGCTTGACCGGGTGGATGTTGACCTCGATCACGCCGGGGTCGGGCGTGACCTGCAAGAGTTTGAGGCGCGGGTCGCGCGGCGGCGGGTAGCCCTCTAGCACCAGCCTCAGGCCCAGGTCTTGCGCGGTGGCCTCAATGGCGGCGAGCAGGTCCAGGTAGTCTTCCAGCTTGTCCAGCGGCGGCATGAACACATACAGGCAAGAGGAGGGCGCACCCACCGCCTCGGCCTTGGGACCACTGGCGCGACGCGGGTCACGCACTTCCACGCACAAAGCCGTGCGGGTGACCCAGTGGGCCGATTCGCCGGCTTGGGGCACACGGGCAAATTCGGACGGTTCAGCCTGCGCAGCGCTGGGCGCCGGTGCTGCAGACTGGCCGGGCGCGGCGCTGCGGGTCTGGAATTTTCGGGTCGACTCGGCCATAGGGCCAGCGCCTGCCTTAGCTGTTGCCGTGCTGTAACGCGCCTGCAAGTTGCCATGCGCGGGCAGGTCGGCACGCGGCGTAGACGGGTCTGGCTCAATCAGGTAAGGGAAATCAGCCTGGCTGACCCAAGGGAGGGAATCGAGCGGCAGGCGCAGGCCCATGGGCGAGTCACCGGGCATGAGGTACATGCGCTCGTCGCGCAAAAACCAGGCGCCCGTGGTCCAGGCCGGGCCGCTCAGCGTGGGGCCTTCAGTGGCTTTGACCGGCAGCACATAACCCACCACACTGTCGAGCTTTTGCTCAAACACGCGGCGCAGGCGGGCGCGCTCCATCTCATCGTCGAGCTTGGCGTTGAACGGGTCAACATTCACCGGCAGGCGGCGCTCGCGCCAGAGGTAGTACCAGACGTCCTCGTAGGCGCTTTCGATGTGCTTGTCCGTGATGCCCAAGCGGTTGGCCAGCGCGCGGGTGAAACGCAAGGCATCGGCGCTGGTGTAGTGGGTGGGCACGCGCTCGTCCGCAAACAAGGCGGGGTTGGCCCAGATGGGTTGGCCGTCAGCGCGCCAGTAAATGTTGAGCGCCCAGCGCGGCAATTGCTCACCCGGGTACCACTTGCCCTGGCCAAAGTGCAAAAAGCCGCCCTGGCCGTATTCCTGGCGCAGTTTGTGCACCAATTCGGTGGCAAAACCACGTTTGGTCGGGCCGAGCGCGTCGGTGTTCCATTCTGGTGCATCGCGGTCGTTAACGGCCACAAACGTGGGTTCTCCGCCCATGGTCAGGCGTACATCGCCGTCCTGCAAGGCCTGGTCAACGGCGTGGCCCAGGGTCATGACCTCGGCCCACTGTTCTTCGGTGTATGGCTTGGTAACGCGGGGCGACTCCAGCAGCCGGGTGACGGCCATGTGGTGGGCAAACGCCACCTCGCATTTGTCCATGCCGCCTTCAATGGGCGCAGCGCCCGAGGGTTGGGGCGTGCAGGCCAGCGGAATATGGCCTTCGCCGGCGAGCAGTCCCGAGGTAGCGTCCAAACCCACCCAGCCGGCGCCGGGCAAATACACCTCGCACCAAGCGTGCAGGTCGGTGAAGTCGGTCTCGGTGCCGCTGGGGCCATCGAGCGACTTGACGTCAGGCTTGAGTTGAATCAGGTAGCCCGACACAAAGCGCGCGGCCAGGCCGCAGTGGCGCAACAGCTGCACCATCAGCCAGGCCGAGTCGCGGCAGGAGCCCGAGCCGAGTTTGAGGGTTTCATCGGGCGTCTGCACGCCCGGCTCCATGCGAATCAGGTAGCTGATGTCCTGGTGCACCATTTGATTCACGTCCACCAGAAAGTCGATGCTGCGGCGTTTGCGCCGGTCAATGCGGGCCAGGCAGGCCTTGAGGCGTTTGGTCAGGTGGTCGGCTGCCAGGTAGGGCGCGAGTTCCTGCTTGAGCAGGGTGTCATAGTTGAACGGGTATTTCTCGGCGCTGGGCTCCAGGAAGAAGTCAAACGGGTTGTAGACCGCCATCTCCACCACCACGTCCACCGTGACCTTGAACTCCCGCGTTTTCTCGGGAAACACCAGCCGCGCCTGGTAGTTGGCAAACGGGTCTTGCTGCCAGTTGACG
>JBIKZP010000496.1:0-2548 GCA_044354655.1 Rhodoferax sp.
AGACATTGGCCTGGCCGACCCGCGCGCGCTGCGCCTGGCTTTGGATGCCGCCGATGTCTATGAGCGCCTGGGCACCCCCGAGGGCGAACTGGCCCTGGCCGAATGCGTGATTTACCTGGCCATCGCACCCAAGTCCAACGCCGTGTACAAAGCCTTCAATGCCGCCAAGGCCTTTGTCAAAAAAGATGGCACGCGCCCGGTGCCCATGCACTTGCGCAATGCGCCTACCCGGCTGATGAAAGACCTGGACTACGGCAAAGGCTACCGCTACGCGCACGACGAGGCCGATGGTTTTGCGGCCGGTGAACGATACCTGCCCGATGGCATGGCTGACCCGGGTTTCTACCAGCCGGTGGAACGAGGCCTGGAAATCAAGATTGCCGAAAAATTACGCCAGCTCCATAAACTCAACCATCAATAATTCTGATACGCGTTAACTATTCCTGATGGGCCCTGCATCGCAAGGGTAAACCCCGGCTGCTACCTGACAAGATTGGCAAGTGTCGTGGCTACAATCCCGTCCACCCTATCTGCCAGTTAAGTGTGTTGGCAGATAAATTGCTAAAGAACTGGTTGAGCTCATAAGGCCGCACAGCTTGTCAGCAATCCGCTGACTTAGGCGCCGGCCAAAAATCGGAGAAGTTTATGGATACTTTCATACAGCAGGTCATCAATGGCCTGGTGTTGGGCAGCATGTACGCCCTGGTCGCTTTGGGCTACACCATGGTGTACGGCATCATCGGACTGATCAACTTTGCCCACGGCGAAGTGCTGATGGTCGGCGCACTCACCAGCTGGACCATCATCGGCCTCATGAAAGATGCCATGCCCGGCACGCCCGGCTACATCATCTTGTTTATCTCACTCGTCATCGCCTGTATCGTGGCCGCCACGTTGAATTACGTGATTGAAAAAGTGGCCTACCGACCGCTGCGCAACAGCCCCAAGCTGGCCCCCCTGATCACCGCCATCGGCATGTCCATCCTGCTGCAAACCCTGGCCATGATCATCTGGAAGCCCAATTACAAGGCTTTTCCTACCTTGCTCCCTAGCACGCCGTTTGACATTGGCGGCGCCGTCATCACCCAAACCCAGGTGCTGATTCTGGGTATGACGGCCTTGTCCTTGGCCTTGCTGATGTGGCTGGTGAACTACACCAAGCTGGGTCGCGCCATGCGCGCTACGGCAGAAAATCCCCGCGTTGCCGCACTCATGGGCGTGAAGCCCGACACCGTCATCTCCGCCACCTTCCTGATTGGTGCCGTGCTGGCCGCCATTGCCGGTGTGATGTGGGCGGCCAACTACGGCACCGTGCAACACACCATGGGCTTCCTGCCGGGCCTCAAAGCCTTTACCGCCGCGGTGTTTGGCGGTATCGGCAATTTGGCGGGTGCTGTGGTGGGGGGCGTATTGCTCGGCCTGATCGAGTCGATCGGTGCGGGCTATATCGGCGAAATCACGGGGGGCGTGTTGGGCAGCCACTACTCCGATATTTTTGCCTTCGTTGTCCTGATCATCGTGTTGACCCTGCGCCCCTCGGGCCTGCTGGGTGAGCGGGTGGCAGACCGTGCCTGACATTTTGTGGTGCTTGCGCGCGGCCGCTGCGGCTGGGCGCGCAGCTTCACACTGATTGGATGACTGGAGAATTCCTATGAAACAAAAACAAATTCTTGGCTTTATCGCCGCCGCCATTGGCCTGTTGCTGGTGCCCCTGGTGCTGCAAAACTTTGGCAACGCGTGGGTGCGCATTGCCGATATGGCTTTGCTGTATGTGCTGCTCGCGCTGGGCTTGAACATCGTGGTGGGCTTTGCCGGTCTGCTCGATCTGGGCTACGTGGCCTTCTTTGCCATTGGCGCCTACATGTACGGCCTGATGGCCTCGCCGCATTTGGTGGAAACCTTCCCCGCCATTGCGGCCATGTTCCCTGAAGGCATGCACACGCCCATTTGGCTGGTGATACCGATGGCCGCAGGATTGGCGGGGCTGTTTGGCATCTTGCTGGGCGCACCCACTTTGCGCTTGCGAGGCGACTACCTGGCCATTGTGACGCTGGGCTTTGGTGAAATCATCCGCGTCTTCATGAACAACCTGGACCAGCCCGTGAACATCACCAACGGGCCTAAAGGCCTGGGGCAAATCGACTCGCTGCACTTCTTTGGCCTGGACCTGGGCAAGAAGTTGATGATTGGAGATTACGAGCTGGCCTCAGTCTCACTGTATTACTACCTGTTCCTGGCGCTAGTGCTGGTGAGTATTTTGGTCTGCCATCGTCTGGAGTTGTCGCGGGTCGGGCGCGCCTGGATGGCCATTCGCGAAGATGAAATTGCCGCCAAGGCCATGGGCATCAACACCCGCAACCTGAAGCTCATGGCGTTTGGCATGGGCGCTACCTTTGGGGGCGTGTCTGGCGCCATGTTTGCCTCGTTCCAGGGTTTCATTTCGCCCGAGTCCTTCAGTTTGATGGAGTCGGTCATGATCGTGGCCATGGTGGTGCTCGGAGGCATTGGGCATTTGCCTGGTGTCATTCTGGGTGCGGTGTTGCTATCG
>JBIKZP010000498.1:0-2547 GCA_044354655.1 Rhodoferax sp.
GTACGACCGTGTGCACTCGCGAGAAATCGCCAGCTACGGTGGCGTCGTCAACACCATGCCCAAGTTTGCTGCTTTTGCCTTGTTGTTCGCCATGGCCAACTGCGGCCTGCCAGGAACGGCCGGCTTCGTGGGCGAGTGGATGGTGATTCTGGGCGCTGTCAAAGCCAACTTCTGGTTGGGTTTTGCAGCTGCCAGTGCGCTGATTTTTGGCGCTGCGTACACCCTGTGGATGTACAAGCGCGTTTACTTAGGGCCTGTGGCCAATGACGATGTCAAAGAACTCAAGGACATCAACAGCCGTGAGTTCCTGATGCTGGCCTTGCTGGCCGTGCCCGTCTTGTACATGGGCCTTTATCCGAAGCCGTTTACCGACATCATGAACTCGTCGGTAGCGGAGTTGCTCAAGCACGTGGCCTTGTCCAAGCTGAATTGATCAGTCTGAATTGACCCCAATGAACGAAGAGATGGAACATGATCGATAACCTCAGCTGGATCTCGGTATACCCAGAAATCATCCTGCTCGCCATGGCTTGCGTGATTGCGCTGGTTGACTTGGGTGTGCACAGTGTCAAGCGCACCCGCACTTATTTACTCACCCTGCTAACCCTGGCTGTGGTGGCGGCCTTGCAGGCCAGTTATGCCCTGGGCGGTGCCACCATTCACGGTTTTGGCAACATGGTGCTCAGCGACCCCATGGGCAACTGGCTCAAGTGTTTTGCAACGGTTGCAGTCATGGTCACCCTGGTTTATGGACGTCCCTATGCGGCTGATCGCGACATGATGCGTGGCGGCGAGTTGTTCACGCTCAGCCTGTTTGCGCTCCTGGGTATGTTTGTCATGATCTCGGGCAGCCATTTCCTGGTGATCTACATGGGTCTGGAGTTGTTGACCCTGTCGAGCTATGCCCTGGTGGCCTTGCGCCGCGACAACGCCAACTCGACCGAGGCTGCCATGAAGTACTTTGTACTGGGTGCCCTGGCTTCTGGCTTCTTGCTCTACGGCCTGTCCATGATTTATGGCGCCACCGGATCGCTGGACATCAACACCGTGCTCAAAGCCATCAACACCGGGCAAATCAAGCACCAGGTGCTGATTTTTGGACTGGTCTTTGTGGTGGCTGGTCTGGCTTTCAAGCTTGGCGTGGTTCCGTTTCACATGTGGATTCCCGACGTCTACCAAGGCGCCCCCACGGCCGTCACCTTGATGATTGGTGGCGCGCCCAAACTGGCCGCGTTTGCCATCTTCATCCGCTTGCTCGTAGAAGGCATGTTGCCGCTCGCCATTGACTGGCAGCAAATGCTCATGGTGCTCTCCATCGGCTCTTTGTTGATTGGCAATCTGGCAGCCATTGCCCAGACCAATCTCAAGCGCATGCTGGCTTTCTCAACCATCTCACAAATGGGCTTTGTGCTGCTTGGTTTGATGTCCGGGGTGGTCAACGGCAACTTGGAGTCGACGGCCAATGCGTACAGCTCGTCGATGTTCTACGTCATTACCTATGTGCTGACCACGTTGGCCAGTTTTGGGGTCATCATGCTGCTCGCGCGTGAAGGATTTGAGTCCGAAGAGATTTCTGATTTTTCGGGTCTGAATCAGCGCAGCCCACTGTACGCGGCCATCATGGCCATCTGCCTGTTCTCGTTAGCGGGTATTCCCCCCATGGTGGGTTTTTATGCCAAGCTGTCGGTCTTGCAGGCCTTGATCGCTTCAGGCCAAACGATGCACATTGCCCTGGCCGTTTTTGCCGTGATGATGTCCCTGATTGGTGCTTTCTATTACCTGCGCGTGATCAAGGTCATGTACTTTGACGAACCGCTGAGCCAGGGCGAGATTGTTGCTTCGCTCGATGTGCGGGTGGTTTTGACGGTCAATGGCGCGCTGGTGTTGGTGCTGGGCTTGATGCCGGGTGGCTTGATGACTCTGTGCGCCACCTCCATCCTGCAGATGCTCAACACTTGATGGTTGATTGGCTTTTTCAGCCAGTTTGTAAGCCAAAGTTTATGAGTCAAAGCTTGTGAGCCAAACCATTTCCATCTGGGTGCTGGTGGCTGTTGCGCTGCTTGCGGCTAACTTGCCCTTCATCAGCCAGAAATTACTCGGGGTCTGGTCGCTTCAAGCGGGCAAATCCTTTGGCTTGCGCTTGCTGGAGTTGCTGGCCTGTTATTTCTTGACTGGCGCCCTGGCCTTGTTCTTGGAACAAAGAGCGGGGCAGATTGCCCAGCAAGGCTGGGAGTTCTATGCCATCACGGCCACGCTCTTTATCACCTTGGCGTTTCCCGGCTTTGTTTACCGCTATTTACTTCGGCGCCGTGATTGATGGCCTGCCATGGGCCTGAGTGACCGCCACCTGGTAGAAGAGCGCGTGTCCAGCGAAGAATTGCTCCAAGGCAACTTCCTGCATGTTTTGCGCGATACCGTGCGCTTGCCCGATGGCCTGTTGGCTACCCGTGAATACGCGGTCCACCCCGGCGCTGTCATGGTGGTGCCGCTGACGCAAGACGCCACGGGTCAGACCGTGGTGGTGCTGGAGCGGCAATTTCGATACCC
>JBIKZP010000500.1:0-2536 GCA_044354655.1 Rhodoferax sp.
ATTCTGGCGGGTAGTCTGCTCGGCTTTGACGACGACAAGGCCAAGGTGTTTGACATTGCCATCCAGACCGGCGCCATCTTTGCTGTGATTTTGGTGTACTGGCAAAAAATTCGTGACACCGTGATCGCCTTGCCCTCGCAAGCCCAGGCGCGCCAATTTGCCCTGAACGTGGTGATCGCCTTTGTGCCGGCGGTGCTGCTGGGGCTGCTATTTGGCAAGGCCATCAAGGCGCACTTGTTCACCCCGGTGGTGGTAGCCAGTACTTTTATCATCGGCGGCTTCATCATTCTCTGGGCCGAACGCCGGCAGCAGCGCAACCCGGCCGTGGCCCGCATTCATGAGGTGGAAGACATGACGGCGTGGGACGCGCTCAAAGTGGGGCTGGCGCAGTGCCTGGCCATGATTCCCGGCACCAGCCGCAGCGGCGCCACCATCATTGGCGGCATGTTGCTGGGCTTGTCGCGCAAAGCCGCCACCGATTTCTCGTTTTACCTGGCCATTCCCACGCTGATTGGCGCGGGCGCCTACAGCCTGTACAAAGAGCGCGCCTTGCTGTCGCTGGCCGACTTGCCTATGTTTGGCGTGGGCCTGCTGTTCTCATTCCTAAGCGCCTGGCTCTGCGTGCGCTGGCTGCTGCGGTTTATTTCGACCCACAGCTTTGTCGGTTTTGCCTACTACCGCATTGTGTTTGGCGTCGTGGTGCTAGCCACCACCTGGAGCGGTCTTGTGAACTGGGCCGCCTGAACCACAACCGCCTGGTTCAGACCAGGCTGGAAAAATTCAGAATTGACGCTTCCATGGCGGCTGCCGTGGCTTGCGGCTTTTCCATGGGGAAGAGGTGGCTGCCGTCCAGCATCATCAGGCGGCCTTTGCAGATGTTTTCGGTCATGGTCATGCCTACCTGCTTCATCTCGGCGGAGTGAGTGCCACCAATAAAGGCCACCGGGCATTTCAAGGGGTGACGCTTGAAGAGCCGGTCCAGGTTATCGGGCAGGGTGTTGTATATGGCAGTTTCCACCTCACGGTCAAAACTCAGGGTGCGACGGGTTTCGCCGGCTTGCGTTTCGTCGTGCGTGCCGTGGGTAATGTAGTCTTGCAGCACCTGGGGGTCCCATCGGGCAAAGGCTTTCTTGCTCTCAAAGTAGGCCAGGGCGGCGGCCTGGTCGGGCCAGTGGTAGCGCCGCCTGCGGCTCACCGCGCCAGGTGACACCGAGCCCACCATCTGCGCGCTCTTGATGACACCCAGCGTGGTGGCGCGCCAGCCGCCCAGAATGGGCGAGTCAATCAGCAGCACACCACGCGCCAATTCAGGGTGACGGGCCGCGGCCATCAGGCTGACGAAGCCACCAAATGAATGCCCCGCCAGAATGACTGGCGCGCCTGTTTTTTTAACCTCGGCTTGCGTGAAGTCCAGCAACTGCTGCACCAGGTGCGGCCAGTTGTTGGTGACGGGATAGCGCGGGTCGTGGCCAAATTTTTCAACCGCCTTGACCTTGAAGCCCCGGCTGCGCAGTTCCTTGAATAAGACGTTGTAGGTGCTGGCCGTGAAGCTGTTGGCGTGAGAAAAAACAATTGTGGTCATGGGCATCTGTTGGGGTGTAAGTATTGGCGTGCGAGCTTAGGTGGGGTGCAAAGGGTTGGGGCTGGGCGCCGCTCAAATCAGCTTTTCTTGCGGCGTGCTGATTTTTTTCAACGGCCGGCTGCGGCCTGATGCCATCAGAGGCACGCTGGTTTGCTCGCCGTTCCACATCGGGTCTTCAATGCTGTCAAACACCTCGCGCAGCTTTTGCCCCCAACTGCCGTGCAGCATTCTGAAATAGGGGTTGTCCTCGTCAATGCACACCACCTTGTCGGTCTGGAAGGTGTTGGCCTCGTACACCACCATGTCCAGCGGCAGTCCCACCGACAGGTTCGACTTGAGCGTGGAGTCCATGGACACCAGCGCGCACTTGGCGGCCTCGTCCAGCGGCGTGTGGGGGGTGATCACGCGGTCAAGCACCGGCTTGCCGTACTTGGATTCGCCCACCTGGAAGTAGGGCGTCTCAGGGGTAGCCTCAATGAAGTTGCCCGCCGAGTAGACCTGGAACAAACGCATGCCTTCGCCCTTGATCTGGCCGCCAAAAATCAGCGACACATTGAACTCAACCCCGGCTTGCTTGAGCGAGGCGGCGTCACGCTCATACACCCGGCGAATAGCCGATCCCAGCACACGCGTGGCGTCAAACATGCTCTTGGCGTTCCAGATGGTGATGGGTTCACCGCTCTCGGTGTCTTTCAGTTGCTCTACTTGCAAAATTTCGCGCACCGACTGCGACACGCTCAGGTTGCCGGCAGAAAGCAGCACCATGAAACGGTCGTCGGGCTTCTCGTAAACAATCATCTTGCGAAAGGTGCTGATCTGGTCCAGCCCCGCATTGGTGCGCGAGTCGGACAAAAACACCAGTCCGGCATTGAGTTTGATGGCGACGCAGTAAGTCATAGCTTGTTCTAAATGGGGTAAATGGCGTGAGTCGAGGGGGTGCGAGGTGCACCTGAT
>JBIKZP010000499.1:0-2536 GCA_044354655.1 Rhodoferax sp.
TCGCAGCTTCTTCGCGCCCATGAGCTTTGGCAACTGCGGCTACTCGCTGCCCACCATGATTGGCGCCAAGGCTGCTGCCATGGACCGCCCCGCCGTGGCCTACGCCGGTGACGGCGCTTGGGGCATGAGCATGTCGGAGCTGATGACCGCCGTGCGCCACGATATTCCCGTGACCGCCGTGGTCTTCCACAACCGCCAATGGGGCGCCGAGAAGAAAAACCAGGTCGACTTCTACAACCGCCGCTTTGTGGCCGGCGAGCTGGAAAGCGAAAGCTTTGCCGAGATCGCCAAAGCCATGGGTGCCGAAGGCATCGTGGTGGACAAGATCGAGGACGTCGGCCCAGCCCTCAAGCGCGCCATTGACCTGCAGATGAACGAAGGCAAAACCTGCGTCATCGAGATCATGTGCACCCGCGAACTCGGCGACCCGTTCCGCCGCGATGCGCTGGCCAAGCCGGTGCGTTTCCTGGACAAGTACAAGGACTACGTTTAATTCTGCCCAGCCCCCCGCCATGAGCAGCACGTTTCCTGATACCGCCAACGAGGGGGACAGCCACCCGCGCTTGACGCAACTGGTGGCGCGGGCGCGCGCCGTAGCCGGCGCCCATGCGCCGGCGATTGCACTGGTGTATCCGTGTGATGCGCTGGCGCTCAATGCCGCCGTGCGCATTGCGCACAGTGGCATTGCCCGTCCGCTGCTGGTGGGGCCCACCGAGCTGATTGCCCGGGCCGCTGATGAAGCGGGTGTGGACATGCGGGCGTTTGAGGTGGTTGCCACCTCCGACGCCGCACCGCAGGCCGCCTTGCGCGCCACCACGCTGGCGCGCGAAGGCGTGGTGAGCGCCCTGATGAAAGGCGCGCTGCACACCGACGAGTTGATGAGCGCGGTCGTCAACAAGGCCACCGGCCTGCGGGGCGACACCCGTATCAGCCACGCCTTTGTGTTTGACCTGCCGCGCTACCCCAAGCTGCTGGCGCTGGCCGATTGCGTGGTCAATATTGCGCCCGACCTGAAAACCAAGCGCGACATTCTGAGCAACGCCCTGGCCCTCTTGCGCCACTTAGGCATTGCGCAGCCCAAGGTCGGCATTGTGGCGGCGGTGGAAACCGTGAACCCGGCCATTGTGGCCACGCTTGATGCCCAGGCTTTGGTGGCCATGGCGGCCGAAGGCGCCTGGCCCGGCGCCATCGTGGAGGGGCCCATGGGGTTTGACAACGCCATCTCGGCGCAGGCCGCGCGCATCAAAAAGATGGACAGCCAGGTGGCGGGCGATGCCGACCTGTTGCTCATGCCTGACCTGAATGCGGGCAACATGCTGTACAAAAGTTTCAATTACATCGGCGGGGGCGACTGCGCCGGGTTGGTGCTGGGTGCCAAGGTGCCCATCGTGCTGACCTCGCGCGCCGATTCGCTACATTCACGTTTGGCTTCGGTGGCCTTAGCGGTGCTGGCCAGCCAGCCCGTGGCGTCTGTTTAATAATCCGTTTTTTCGTTTCCCCGGTTTACAGCCAAAGGATTGCCGTGTTCAAGTTTCTATCTTCCGAGCCTGTGCACAACCCGCTGACCGCGGCCACGCCCACGGCGGACACCGAAGTCAAATGCACCACCTGTTACATGTGCGCCTGCCGCTGCGGCATTCGCGTGCATTTGCGCGAGGGCGAGAACGGCCCCGAGGTGCGCTACATCGACGGCAACCCCAACCACCCGCTCAACCAGGGCGTGATTTGCGCCAAGGGTGCCTCGGGCATCATGAAACAAATCTCGCCGGCGCGGCTGACGCAGCCGCTGCTGCGCAAGCCCGGCAGCGCGCGTGGCGATGGCGAGTTTGAGCCGATCTCTTGGGACCGCGCCTACGAAATTTTGACCGAACGGCTGCAAAAAATTCGCGCCACCGACCCGAAGAAATTTGCCCTGTTCACCGGGCGCGACCAGATGCAGGCGCTGACCGGCCTGTTTGCGCGCCAGTTCGGCACGCCCAACTACGCCGCGCACGGCGGCTTTTGCTCGGTCAACATGGCCGCCGGCATGATTTACACCGTGGGCGGCAGCTTCTGGGAATTTGGCGGCCCCGACCTTGACCGTGCCAAAGTGTTCGTGATGCTCGGCACCGCCGAAGACCACCACAGCAACCCGATGAAAATCGCGTTGTCCAAGTTCAAGCGCGCGGGCGGCCGCTTCATCTCCATCAACCCGGTGCGCACCGGCTACTCGGCCATTGCCGATGAGTGGATTCCGATCAAGCCCGGCACCGACGGCGCCCTGCTGATGGCGCTGTTGCATGAACTGATAGCGCAAGACCTGATAGACCACGCCTTCATCAAACGTTTTACCAACGGCCCGCAGCTGGTGGTGCTCGACGAGGGCCCGCGCGAAGGCTTGTTTGCCTTCGACCCCAACCCCGAAAAAGGCCCGCCCGGTGACGGCCGCAACCCGCACAACAAGTTGGTGTGGGACAAGGCCAGTGGCAGCGTTAAAAACGCCTACCCCGAAGGCATTGCCGACGGTTGCGACCCCGCGCTGGAAGGCCACTACACG
>JBIKZP010000501.1:0-2534 GCA_044354655.1 Rhodoferax sp.
GGTGAGTCCTCCGTGCGTGAGTTGCAACACTTGTTGCTGGCTTGGGAACTGATTGGTGAATCGCGCCGCCCTTTTTTTGAGCAGGCGCTCAAGCAATACATGGCGTTTTACCTAGGGCATATGCAGTTGGAAGAAAAAGAGATCTTGCCGGCGGCCATTCAATCGTTGAGCCCTGCGGATTGGCAAGAACTGGATGCCGCATTTACCACCAACTGCGACCCCTTGACCGGAAAATACCCACGCGATCCGGTGTATGACCGTTTATTCAGCCGCATAGTGATGAACGCGCCCGCCCCCATTGGTCTGGGCGCAAGCTCTGCTGGCTGATTCGTTCAGCACCTTCGGTTGCTGACGTGGGGCGACCGGCTTGCGCAGGGCGTAAAAAAATCAACGGGATGGTGTGCGACACGCCGACTGAAGGCTATCGCTGAGAATAGGGCTCCACCATGCTTTCACCTCCACTCAGCGCTTTGACACCCACACGCCAACTGGTCTTGCTGGCCTTGGCCTTGTCCACCGGTGCCGCTTTGTCACTGGGCATCACGCGCTTTGCTTACGGCTTGCTGTTGCCCCCCATGCGCAGTGATCTGGGGTGGTCTTACACCTTGGCAGGCGCCATGAACACGGTTAACGCGCTGGGTTATTTGTTGGGTGCGTTGTTGACGCCCCGGCTGATGCAGCGTCTGGGTGCTGTGCGGGTGTTGCTGCTGGGCGCCGTGTTGGCCAGTCTTTTCATGGGTTTGAGTGGTTTTTTTACCGAAGCGGCGCCCTTGTTGTTGCAGCGATTGCTGGCTGGCATGGCCAGTGCACTGGTCTTTATTGCTGGTGGTTTGCTGGCGGCGCGTCTGGGCACGCTGCAGCCAGCGCGTGCCGGCTTTTTGATTGGGCTGTACTACGGCGGCACCGGCTTTGGCATTGCGTTGTCGGCCGTGTTGGTGCCGGTGGTGCTGGATGCGGCACAGTCCTCGCATCACGGTTGGACCTGGGCCTGGTGGGCCCTGGCCTTGGTGTGCGCCCTGGGCACGGCCGTGCTGGCCTGGGCAGCCCGAAGCCTGCATGCTTTGGGCAGTCCGCCTGTTGCTGGCGCTGGCGAGTTGGTTCGGCCTTTTCTCTGGCGTGATTTTGCGTTTTCGTTGGCGGGCTACACCATGTTTGGTGTGGGCTACATTGGCTACATGACCTTTGTGATTGCACTGTTGCGCGAGCAGGGTGCCAGTGGCACCGCAGTGACCTGGTTTTATGCCTTGCTGGGGGTGGCCGTGGTGGCTTCGTCCCGCCTGTGGGCTGGGCTGCTGGACCGCTACAAAGGCGGGCAAGTGCTGGCCTTGTTCAACGCCTTGCTCGGCGTGGCCACGGTGTTGCCCGCGCTGACCTCGGCCTGGCCGGTGATTCTGGCCTCAGGGGTGTTGTTTGGCGCGGTATTTTTGTCTTTGGTGGCGTCCACCACGGCGCTGGTGCGACACAACCTGCCGCAGGCCGCTTGGGCGGCGGGCATCAGCGCTTTCACCATTGTGTTTGCTGCCGGTCAAATCGTTGGTCCGACGGTGGTGGGCTGGATTGCTGACGGCCCCGGCGGCTTGGCACGTGGGCTGTTGTTCTCGGCACTGGCCTTATGGGTCGGTGCGGCGCTGGCGTGGCGCCAGCGCGCGCTGTCAACCTAGACAACGCGGCGGGCGCCCTTGTTGCCCCTGTCCCTCCTGAGCCTTACTTCAACAAGCCCTCGGCCCGCAGGGCGGCCTTGACAGCAGGTCGTGCGCGTACGCGGTCCATGAAGGCTTTGAGCGTGGCAAAAGCGCTCACGTCCACCCCCACCAGACGGCCCCAATTCAGCACCACAAAAAGGTAGCCGTCCGCCACGTTGAAGGTGTCACCCATCAGGTAGGCTTGGCTGCCAAGCTCTGCATCAAGCCATTGCAGGCGCGACAGCAAACGGGTTTTGGCCTGCTCTTTGCCTTCAGCGGGCAGGGCCGGGGTAAACAGTGGTGAGAAGCAGCCCTTGTGCAATTCAGTGGCGATGAAGCTCAACCACTCTTGCAACTTGTAGCGCTCGTAAGTGCCATTGGCAGGCGCCAGGCCGTTGGCAGGGGCGAGGTCGGCAATGTACTGCACGATGGCCTGAACCTCGCGCAACTGGCGGCCATCATCTAGCACCAACAGCGGCACATAGCCCAGCGGGTTGATGGTGTAGTAGTCGGTTCCGTCGGCCAGGGTGTGGGTCTTGGTGGGCGCCGCTATCGCTTCATACGCCAGCCCGGCCTCTTGCAGGGCGATGTGAGGGGCGAGGGAACAAGCGCCAGGAGAGTAAAAAAGTTTCATGGGTATGCGTTAGCGTTAAGCAGAAAGGGGTGGTTGGGATGTCAGCAGGTCCACGGCTTTCTCGGCCAGCATGATGGTGGGTGCGTTGGTGTTGCCGGTGGTGAGTTGCGGCATGACGGAGGCATCCACCACGCGCAGGCCTTGCAGACCGTGCACTTGCAAGGCGGCATTGACCACGGCCAAGGGGTCGGTCGACGGGCCCATTTTGCAGGTGCCCA
>JBIKZP010000083.1:0-7622 GCA_044354655.1 Rhodoferax sp.
CACCCAATGAAGTGATGACACTCACCGTTGTAGGGCGTTGCGGCAAAGTTACCCCATGGCCGGACTGCAGCACGGGGTCAAAAGCGGGGTTGGCCTGCAACCAGCGGGCATCGGCCCTGGGAACCCGAACCCGCCCTGTGACGGGCAAGGCCTCCGTCAAACGCAATAAATTGGCGCGGGCTGAGGCCTCTAAATACGTGGCACCCGCTAACTCAGCGAGCAACTCACGCTTCAATCGGGCCTGTGCATCGCGTTCAGCGGGTACCTGCCAAGCCAGCCCAAACGTGTAATCTGTGTCGCCTGGTGCTTGCCGCAACAGCCAATCACTCAGCCTCTCACCGGGCACCGGTGCGCTGTCTTGCCCAACGGTTTGGCGCTTGATTGGTGCTTCTTGTGCTGCCGCGTCTAAGCCTGGCCAGCCCGCCACTAAAAAGCAGAACAGGCAGAACTGACCAGTAAGGCCAGGGCTGAAGGAGTGGCTGACGCCGCTTAAGATTTTGCGGGCCATGTTTGCCAAGAAAAGCAAAAGTTATTAGAAAGGCATTGCTCGCCATAAACAACGCTGGGCACGCCTGCCACAACGCGCAGACCGTAGCGGGCTGATGGCGCTCCATTGGCACCCTTACGCACGGTTTCCTCAAACCATATCAAGTCTGATGCTGATAAACCCACCAGTTTGGAATTGGTTTGCGCCGGCACGCTGTCAAGCGATACGGTCTCAGTGATGCTGAACCGGTAGCCCGGCATTTCGTCACGCGCACGAACAAATTGAGCCGATGGTCGGCCAAGCATTTCGCCCCAGGACGGCAAAGCCGTGTTGCGAACCGCTTGCCAATCGACCTCTAGGCCAGCCGTCGAAAAAATGCGGCCGTTTAGCAAGCGCAACACTTCGCCTTCGCCGCTGTACCAAGTCTCTAAGGTGCCTGCGGCAGAGGGCTCCGAATAGCCCATCACCATCAACAAAACCCGGCCATCAACATTCACCCGTAAATACCGCAATTGCGGATTGAGTTGAAGAGCGTCAACGTTTTTGTTCAGCCCCACAGATTCAAACAGGGTCAGCGTAACGGGGGTATGCATGCACCCAGCCAGGCTCAATAAAGCGCCAAGCCCTAACAATGACCAAACTTTTGAATGATGCACAAAAACAAGACCTGGAAAAAAAGAAACTCAGGAACCCACTGGGTTCCTGAGTCGTCAGACAGGCTTCTGTTTGATGGGGAGTTTTAGTTGGTGCCAGTGGTACCTGTAGTAGAAGTACCGCTGTTAAGCACCGCCACCAAGGCAACACCTGCCACAGCTGCTGCCACTACGCCTGTAGAAATACCACCAGTTGCCGCGTTAGTTGCAGCTGCTGCGCCAGGGGCGGGCGTCTGAGCCTGGGCGGAGAATTGCGCCAAGGCAAAAGCTGATGCTAAAAATACGGCTGAAAATTTAGGTTTAAACATTTTTAGGCCTTGAACGTTAATGAAGTTGGAGAGTGTAACCATTTATAGAAGCGAATCCGGTCGGTCGGAGGCCGTTATTAAAAGTGCTTCATTAATTTGAGGCCTAGCTCATAAGTGGTGTTTTTTGGCTCATACACGGGCGGTACGCCCCCCACTTCGGACTGCGCCACATTCCAATAGCTCAGTGTTGGGCCAACAGACCAGTTGTCAAAGCGCATCATGGCCCCCAGCCGAAGGCCGTAGCCTTTGGGCTGGTCAAGGCGCACGTTTTGCCTGGCGGGGTTTTCGTCTGACAGGCGCGCCTGTTGCACACCCTTGATCAGGGGCAAATACTCCAGGGTGGTCAACAACTGCGACGCGTTGGAGAGCTGCATTTTGTGCGTCAAGCCGATGGGCAAGGCTAAATAACTGCTGTCACGACGGTAGCCCTGGCGCGCATCGCTGGTGCGCAAATCATTGTGTAGATAGCGAAAACCCAGGCCCACGTAAGGCGCCAACACATAATTTCCAAGGTCGAAGTCTTTGCCTACCAAGGCCCGCGCCTCCACATACCAGTTGGGTGTGTCGTTCAAGGTGCCAGATTGGGCGCTTTGGTAGTCTGCTTTGCCAAGCGCAACCCTCAAATCGCCCCTTACAAACCAACTTTGATTGGTGTTGGGCCAGTTGGCGCCCAAACTTTGGGTGCGCGACAGTTCAAACCCTGCCAAGGCAGCAGTCAGCGACATGTAGCTGGGTTCGTCATATTTGTAGTGGGTTAATGTCACGCCAAGGGTGTTTTCTGTCTTGGTCATCAGATCAGCGCTTTGGGCATGCACAACAGTCACGCTCAGCAAAGCCGCAAAAATGGGCAGCCATGGTGTTTTCATAAGGGGAGTGTCTCGGGTGGGGTGGCTGTCAAATTTAATATTTAAGTTGAATTTTATAGCCGGCCAGCAGATGGTTTTATTTTGTAACAAATCCTGTCTAGGCCAGCACGCCCCTACCGCCAGTTTCACAGCCCAGTCCAGTCAGGGCGCCCATTTTTGAAACGGTAACTGCGAGAATACCGTTCGCTTGGGCATTTTGATGGCACGACAGATGGAAAACGCCCACCCTGGGTGCTGGGCGAAACAATAAAAGTCTATATAAATCAACAACCTATGATGCACCGACTCTCCGTGGCGCCGATGATGGACTGGACCGACCGCCATTGTCGCTACCTGCACCGCTTGCTCTCGCAACACGCTTTGCTCTATACCGAGATGGTCACCACGGGCGCTTTGCTGCATGGCGATGTGCCGCGCCATTTGCGCTTTAACGCCGAAGAACACCCGCTGGCTTTGCAACTTGGCGGCAGTGAACCGGCCGACCTGGCGCACTGCGCCCAACTGGGTGAGCAGTGGGGCTACGACGAGATTAACCTCAACTGCGGTTGCCCCAGCGAGCGGGTGCAGCGTGGTGCTTTTGGCGCCTGCCTGATGAACGAGGCCGCGCTGGTGGCCGATTGCGTCAAAGCCATGGTTGATACGGTAGCGGTGCCGGTCACCGTCAAACACCGCATTGGCCTGGACAAAAACGAGGGCTACGACCTGGTGCGTGACTTTGTTGGCACCGTGGCCGAGGCGGGTTGCACAACCTTCATCGTGCATGCGCGCAACGCCTGGCTCAAGGGCCTGAGCCCAAAAGAAAACCGCGAAGTGCCGCCGCTGCGCTACGACGTGGTGCACCGGCTCAAACAAGACTTTCCCCACTTGACCATCGTCATCAACGGCGGCATCACCACCACTGCCCAGGTACTGGCCCAGTTGCAGCAGGTCGATGGCGTCATGGCGGGGCGCGAGGCTTACCACAACCCCTGGTGGCTCAGCGAGTGGGACGCTCTGTACCCGCAGCTGCCGCAGCGCTCAGCTGCCCTGAGCCGTGAGGGGGTAGAGCAGCAGATGGTGGCCTACATGGAGCGCGAGGCCGCCGAGCACGGCACGCCCTGGTACGCCATAGCGCGCCACATGCTGGGCCTGCGCCATGGCCAACCGGGTGCCCGCAAATGGCGCCAAACCTGGAGCGACCACCGCCTTAAAACCCTGCCCGCCCGAGAAGTGATGGCGCGTGCGGCGGCATTAACACCAGGAGCGCCCCTTGACAGCCACTGACAAACAAGAACGCCTGGCCGCCCGGCTGTTGTGGGTTATTCCGGTGATGTGGTCGCTGAACTACCTGGTGGCGCGCAAGGCGCCGGGCATTGTGGAGCCGCACATGCTGGCGTTTGCGCGCTGGGGGCTGGCCGGTGGCATTCTGGTTTTTCTGGCGCGCAAAGAACTTTGGCAAGCACGCCACGGCATTGCGGCGGTCTGGTACGAGTACCTGGCGCTGGGCGTCTTGGGCATGCTGGTGTGCGGCGCCTGGGTTTACTTAGGCGCCAAAACCACGGGTGCCATGAACATTGCGTTGATTTATGCCGCCTCGCCGGTGCTGATTGCCGTGGGTGCCGTTTTGTTTTTGGGCGAGCGCCTATCGCGCGTGCAGGTGCTGGGCGTGGCCATGGCCTTGGTGGGGGTGCTGACGGTCATTACCCAAGGCCAGTTGCTGGCCATCGCCCACGTTAACTGGGTGGCGGGCGACGGCTGGATTGTGCTGGCCATGGTGTCCTGGGCTTTGTACGCACTGCTGCAAAAAAGATGGCCCAGCCCCTTAAGCGCCACCGCCCGGCTAGCGGCCATTTGTGCCGGTGGCGTGGTCGCTATCTTCCCGTTTGCCCTCTGGGAAATTTACCAACCCAGCACGCCCGCCTGGTCGTTAAATGCCACCGGGTTGGTATTGACCGCCGCCCTGATTCCTGGCTTGGGGGCTTACTGGCTGTATGGCTGGACGCAAAGAATACTCGGTGCCAGCCGGGTAGCCGTCACCCTCTATCTCTCGCCGCTGGTGGCTACCTTGTTGGCCTGGGGCGTGCTGCACGAGCCCTTGGGCTGGCAACACGCGGCCGGTTTGGCGCTGGTGTTGCCGGGGGTTTATCTGGCGAGCAGCAAGGCAGTACCTCGTTAGGTGGGTGATTCTGCCCCCAAGATGGGGCGAGTTATCATTAAGTCACTCCAATGAGGGGCCGATTTTTGGCTCAGAAGTCTTTCTTTTAACCGTCTCAGTAGTCCCAGCCCGCCGTGCGCCTTAATTCCATCAAGCTTTCCGGCTTCAAGTCCTTTGCCGAACCCACCAATTTCATGCTGCCTGGGCAATTGGTGGGCGTGGTGGGGCCCAATGGCTGTGGCAAGTCCAACATCATGGACGCTGTGCGTTGGGTGTTGGGCGAGAGCAAGGCCTCGGAGTTGCGTGGCGAGTCCATGCAGGACGTCATCTTCAACGGCACCACCACCCGCAAGCCGTCCAGCCGAGCCAGCGTGGAGCTGGTGTTTGACAACGCCGACCACCGCGCCGGCGGTCAGTGGGGCCAGTTTGGCGAGATTGCCGTCAAACGCGTGCTCACCCGCGACGGCAACAGCAGCTACTTCATCAACAACCAGCCGGTGCGCCGGCGCGACGTGCAAGACGTGTTTCTGGGCACCGGCCTGGGGCCACGTGCCTACGCCATCATTGGGCAGGGCACCATCAGCCGCATCATTGAGTCCAAGCCCGAAGAGCTGCGCCTGTTTCTGGAAGAGGCCGCTGGCGTCTCTAAATACAAAGAGCGCCGCCGAGAGACGGAAAACCGCCTGAGCGACACGCGCGAGAACCTGACCCGCGTTGAAGATATTTTGCGCGAACTCAATGCCAACCTGGACAAGCTGGAGAAGCAGGCCGAGGTGGCCAAAAAGTACAACACCCTCAACGCCGATGTCACGCTCAAGCAGCACCAGCTCTGGTTTTTGAGGCGCAGTGAGTCTGAGGCCGACCAGGCCAAGGTGAATGCCGATGCCCAGGGCGCAGTCAATGCGCTGGAGAGCCGAATGGCCGATTTACGCGCCATTGAGTCCGAGCTGGAAACCGTGCGCCAGGCCCATTACGCGGCGGGCGACCAGGTCAACCAGGCGCAGGGCCAGTTGTACGAGGCCAGCACCGAAGTAGGGCGCCTGGAGGCCGAGATTCGCTTTGTGGTGGAGGGCCGCCAACGCGTAGAGCAGCGCTTGCTGACGCTGAAAGAGCAATTGGCCCAGTGGGCGACGCGCCGCGACGACGCCCAGCAGGAGATTGAGAACCTGCTGGAGCTGGCCCTGATGGGCGAAGAAAAAACCGAGCTGCTGGCCGCCCAGGTAGAAGACCAGGCCCAGCAGTTACCCGATCTGGAAGAGGCCTTGCGCCTGGCACAAAAAAACGCCAACGAGCAGCGCGCCAGCGTGGGCCAGGTGCAGCAGCAAATTCAGGTGCTGGCGGCAGAGCAGCGCAGCATTGAAGAACAGTCGCGCCAGCTCGGCACCCGCCAAGAGCGCCTGAGCACCGACCGCAACGCGCTGGAAACCCCCGATGAAACCCGCCTGCTCAACCTGCAAGCCCAGCTAGAGCAGGCGCAAGAAGCCGCCAGCGTGAACGACGCGCGCCTGCAAGAGCTGCAAGACAGCGTGCCTCAACTCGACGACAACCGGCGCACGCAGCAGCAGGCCGTTAACACCGAATCAGCCAAGCTGGCCGACTTGTCCGCCCGTCTGGAGGCGCTGAAGGCTTTGCAGGAAAAGGTTAAGACGGACGGCAAGCTGCAGCCCTGGTTGGCGCGCCATGGCCTGGACCATTTGCAGGGCTTGTGGAGCCGTATTCATATTGAACAAGGCTGGGAAAACGCCCTGGAAGGCGCGCTGCGCGAGCGCCTAGGTGCGCTGGAGGTGTCACGGCTGGACCTGGTGCGCGCTTTTGGCAACGACGCGCCGCCGGCCAAGCTGTCGTTTTACAGCCCACCGCTGGCCGCCTCCCCTGAAAAAGAGTCTTTTTTGCCGCGCCTGTCTGACCTGCTTCGCGTCAACGACGCCGGCCAGCGCGCTGTCATGACCGACTGGCTCCAGGGTTGCTTGACCGCCGCCAGCTTTGAAGAAGCGCTGGCCCAGCGAGACAAGTTGCAGCCGGGCCAGACCATTTACGTCAAGTCCGGCCATGCGGTCAGCCAGTACAGCGTGAGCTTTTACGCCCAGGACTCCGAGCAGGCCGGTTTGCTGGCCCGCGCGCAGGAGATTGAAAACCTAGAAAAGCAACTGCGTGCCCAGGTGTTCATTAACGACGAAACCCGTACTGCCCTGGTGCGCGCCGAGGCCGCTTATGCCGATGCCTCGCAGCGCCTGGGCATGGCGCGGCGCGAGGCGGCCGAGAGCCAGAACCGTGCCCATGAGTTGCAGGTTGAAACCTTGCGTTTGAGCCAGCAGGCCGAGCAGGCCCGCGCCCGCAGCGCCCAGTTAGAAGGTGACCTGGCCGAGGTGGAAGCCCAGTTGGAAGACCTGCAAGAGCGTCGCGTGACCGCTGAAGGCCGCTTTGAAGAACTCGACATGCAACTGGCCGACACCCAGGAACGCCACGCCCAACTCGACGAGCGGGTGATTGAGGCCGAGCGCAAGCTCTCCGAATGCCGCGAGCAACAGCGCAGCCTGGAGCGCCAGGCGCAAGAGGCCACGTTCACCCTGCGCAGCCTGGACGCGCGCAAAGCCGAGCTGTCGCGTGCCATTGACACCGCCACCCAGCAGTCCAGCGCGATTGAGGCCGAAGCCCAGCGCGCCCACGAAGAACTGGCCCGCCTGAGCGATGCGGCCGCGCAAGGCGGCTTGCAAAATGCGCTGGCCGTCAAACTGGAGCGTGAGCAGCGCTTGAGCGCCCAACGCAGTGAATACGACGACCTGACCGCCAAGCTGCGCGCCAGCGACGAGCGCCGTTTGCAGCTCGAGCGTGAGCTTGAGCCGTTGCGCCAGCGCATTACCGAATTCCAGTTGAAAGAACAGGCCGCCCGCATTGGCTTTGAGCAGTACACCCAGATGCTGACGGACGCCCAAGCTGATCTAGCCCTGGTGGCCCAGTCGATTGCTGATGGCAACGTGCGCCTTGCCGGTCTGCAAAGCGAAATTGACCGCTTGAACCGCGACATAGCCGCCTTAGGCGCCGTCAACCTGGCCGCCCTGGACGAACTGGCGGTGGCCAGCGAGCGCAAGAATTTCTTGGATGCCCAGTCCGCTGACCTGAATGAGGCCATGAGCACGCTGGAAGACGCCATCAAGAAAATTGACGGCGAAACCC
>JBIKZP010000502.1:0-2522 GCA_044354655.1 Rhodoferax sp.
CGCATGCAGCCCGCAATATTGCAGCCCACATTGACCGTGAGGTCATCGACAAGCCCAAGGACTGGAAACCCCTGGCCTATTGCTGGCGCGGCGGCAAACGCAGTGGCTCGCTCAGCCTGATCCTGGACCAGATCGGGTTTCGCGTGACGCTGGTGGAAGGCGGCTACAAGGCGTTCAGGGCAGCGGTGGTGCAAGACATTGAGCGCCTGGTGCCTTTGCTTAATTGGCGCGTGGTGTGCGGCACCACGGGCTCGGGCAAAACGCGGTTGTTGCAGGCTCTGGCGAAGGAAGGCGCGCAGGTGCTCGATTTAGAAGCGCTGGCCAACCACCGCAGCTCGGTGCTGGGCGCCATTCCCGGCTTGGCTCAGCCCACACAAAAACGCTTCGACACCCTGGTCTGGGACACATTGCGCCAGTTCGACCCCACGCGCGTGGTGTATGTGGAGAGTGAAAGCAAGAAAGTGGGCAATGTGTCGGTTCCGGCTTCGCTGATTGAGCGCATGCGCGAAAGCCCTTGCCTGAACCTGGTGCTGTCAGACGACGAGCGCGTGGCCTTGCTGCTGGAAGACTACGCATTCTTCGTCAGCGACACCGAACACTTTTGCGACCGCTTGCAAGTGCTGGCCGAGTTTCGTGGCAAAGCGGTGGTGGATGCCTGGCAAGCGCAGGTGCGCGCAGGCCAGGTGGAGCCGGTGGTGCGGGAGCTACTCATTGCGCATTACGACCCGGTGTATTTGCAGTCCATGCGGCGCAACTTCAAACAGTATGAGCAGGCCAAAACAATAGCCCCGGCAGATCACTCGGCGGGGGCTATGCAGCGCTTGGCGCAAGAAATTCTGAAAGATACGGTGCCAGAACTGTCCACCTGATGGGTGGACTACGGGGCGCGCTTCAGGCCGCTGGGGTGTCGGTGGCAGGTGGTGTGGGCTGGGCCTGCTCTTCGCCAGAGCCGACCTCTTCCGAGCTGTCTTCTGTGCCCTCTTCAGCGCCCTCTTCCGCCCCTTCACCGACCTTGCGTTCGGCTTTGTTCTTGAGCTTTTCCTCTTTTTTCTTTTTCTTTGCCAGCTCTTTCTGACGCTTCTCGTATCCGTAATTCGGTGTTGCCAAGGTGTGCTTTCGTAGTTGGTGGCACTTTAACACTTTGCAGCCTGTGGCTGGCTGGCGATGTGCACAATTTATGGGGTCATGCTGCAGGCGCGGCTTCAGGATTGTGTGTCAGCCAACGCACCGAGCCACGGTAGGCATGCCAACTGGCATGACCAAGCCAGGGACCCAGAATCAGCAAGCCAGCGCCCCACGGCAACAGCGCCACCACCACCAGCAGCGTGATCAACAGGCCCCACAGCACCATCACGGCGGTGTTCTCCAACACCACTTGAAAACTGGTGATGGCGGCCGAGATGGCATCGGTGTCGCGGTCCAGAATCATGGGGATGGACACGACCGCCGTGGTGTACACCAGACTGGCAAAGACACCACCCACAGCCAGATAGACCGCGAGAAACTCCCAGTTTTCCGGGTTGAAGACCGCCTTGAGAACCCCGGCTGTGGAGGGCATGCCCGTATTGAAAAATACCGCAAAAACGACCAGGGAGGCGCGTCCCCACAGCAGCTCAAGAACCACCAAGACGAGCACCAGCATGCCCATGCTCCCAAGGTGTGAGTCCCAACAGGTCAGGGACTGCACCAGATCTGGAACCTGGCCGAGTTCGCGTTGACGGCTGACCTCGTACAAGCCCATGGCCAAAAAAGGCCCCACCAGCAAGCAGCCTGAGGCGATGGACATGGTGTATTCGGGCGCATTGTTGAACACTGCCCGCAAAATGACTGCCATGAACCAGAAACAAAAGCCGTAAAACAAAGCAATACCCTTGGACGCCACCATGTCGCGCCAACCCAGCGCCAGCCAGAGAAAAGGGGCGGACAGACCCAGCGGAATGATCTCTTTCAGCGGCTCGCTGGAAGGCGGTGGTCGATACGGCGCAGGCGAATACCCGGAAGACTGCCCCTGCGGCTGATCAGCAGCGACCGGTGACGGAGCTGACCTTGCGTCTGAAGAGTGCGGGGAGCTTGTTGGCTTCATGCAGCCCAGCCTATCAAGGCCAGGGCAGAAAACCATTCAGGTAAACACTGACTGGCAGCGTGTTAGGCCAGTGCTTTGTCAAGCGCTTGCGCCAGATCAAGCTGTAAATCGACCGCGGCTTCGAGCCCGATGGAGAAACGCACCAGGGTGCCGGTCTTGAGGTGCTTGGGCCAGGTCTTGCGCATGCCCGCCAAGTCATAGGGCACCACCAGGCTCATAGGGCCACCCCAGCTGTAGCCCAACTTGAACAGGGTCAGGGCGTCGCAAAAAGCATCCACCTGGTGCTGGGTGTAATGAGGGGCCAGAATGACGCTGAACAAGCCCGCAGCACCGCCCAAACCGTTGTTGCACAGGGCGCGCCAATGGGCATGGCCGGGCGAATTTTCTAGAACAGGGTGCAAGACCTGTGCGAACTCGGGCCGGTTCAGACACCAGCGGG
>JBIKZP010000084.1:0-7616 GCA_044354655.1 Rhodoferax sp.
CACCTCACAGGCTCCGCACATTGTGCGCACCGTGGTGTCCATGCTCTCGGGCATCCCCGAATCCAAAGTGCGTATCGTCAGCCCCGACATCGGTGGTGGCTTCGGCAACAAAGTGCCGATCTACCCGGGCTATGTGTGCGCCATCGTCGCGTCCATCGTGCTGGGCCGCCCCGTCAAGTGGGTCGAAGACCGCATCGAAAACATCTCGAGCACGGGCTTTGCCCGCGACTACCACATGGACGGCGAACTGGCCGCCACAGCCGATGGCAAGATCACCGGCCTGCGCGTGAACGTGGTGGCCGACCACGGGGCTTTTGATGCCTGCGCCGACCCCACCAAGTTCCCGGCCGGCATGTTCCACATCGTCTCCGGCTCTTACGACATCCCTGCCGCGCACGCCAGCGTGAAAGGTGTTTACACCAACAAGGCTCCTGGCGGTGTGGCTTACCGTTGCTCCTTCCGGGTGACCGAAGCGGTGTACCTGATTGAACGCATGGTCGACGTGCTGGCGCAAAAGCTGGGCATGGACAAGGCCGAGATTCGGGCCAAGAACTTCATCAAAAAAGAACAGTTCCCGTACCGCAGCGCGTTTGGCTTCGATTTCGATTCCGGCGACTACCAGACGGCACTCGACAAAGTGCTGGCAGCGGTGGACTACAAAGGCCTGCGCGCCGAACAAGCAGCCAAGCGCGCCGACCCGAACAGCCCCACCCTGATGGGCATTGGCCTCGTCACCTTCACCGAAGTGGTGGGTGCCGGGCCTTCTAAGATCTGCGACATCCTGGGTGTGGGCATGTTCGACTCGTGTGAAATCCGCATTCACCCCACCGGTAGCGCCATTGCCCGCATGGGCACCATCACGCAAGGGCAAGGCCACCAAACCACCTACGCGCAGATCATTGCCACCGAACTGGGCATTCCGTCTGAGGTGATTCAGGTTGAAGAGGGTGACACCTCCACAGCGCCCTACGGCCTGGGCACCTACGGTTCGCGCTCCACACCCGTAGCCGGTGCGGCCATTGCCCTGGCAGCCCGCAAGATCCATGCGAAAGCCCGCAAGATCGCCGCCCACATGCTGGAAGTTAGCGAGAACGACCTCGACTGGGAAGTGGACCGTTTCAAGGTCAAAGGCGACGACAGCAAATTCAAGACCATGGCCGACGTAGCCTGGCAGGCCTACCACCAGCCGCCAGATGGCCTGGAGCCTGGCCTGGAAGCCGTGCATTACTACGACCCGCCAAACTTCACCTTCCCCTTTGGTATCTACCTCTGTGTGGTGGACATCGACCGGGCCACGGGTGAAACAAAAGTTCGACGTTTCTACGCGCTGGACGACTGCGGTACCCGCATTAACCCGATGATCATCGAAGGCCAGATTCATGGCGGTCTGACCGAAGGTTTTGCCGTGGCCATGGGCCAGCAAATGCCGTTTGATGCGCAGGGCAATCTGTTGGGCAACACGCTGATGGACTATTTCCTGCCCACCTTCGTCGAAACCCCCCATTGGGAAACCGACCATACCGTGACCCCTTCGCCCCACCACCCGCTGGGTGCCAAAGGTGTGGCCGAGTCGCCTCACGTCGGCTCGATTCCTACTTTCACCTCGGCCGTGGTTGATGCCTTCTCTCACCTGGGTGTGACCCACCTGGACATGCCGCACAACGCTTTTCGCACCTGGAAAGCACTGCGCGCGCACGGTGCGGCCTTGTAATCAGGACCACCATGGAAGTCAAGCTCGACAAACAATACCCGCTGGATGTGGATGCCGCACGAGCCTGGGCCTTGCTCACCGACCTCAAGGCGGTGGCCAGTTGCATGCCTGGGGCTGCCATCACTGAGCAACTGTCTGAGACGTCTTACAAAGGCGGCGTCAAGGTCAAGGTGGGGCCGGCGGTCGCACAATTTGGCGGCACGGTGGACGTTATCGAGTCCGTCATTGCCGAGCGCAAGATGGTCTTGCGCGGCAAAGGCGCCGACAAAGGCGGCTCTTCTGCCTCCATGGACCTGACCGCCATCATCACCCCCGACCCAGCCAACTCGGCGCATTGCGTGCTGAATGGCCAGGCCGCCGTGATTGTGAACGGCAAGTTCGCGCAGTTCGGGGGGCGCCTGATGGTGCAGGTGTCTGACATGCTGCTGGCGCAATTTGTCGAGAACTTTCGCCAGACCGCCCTGACCTTGCCAGCCGCCGACGGCTCGCCAAGTGCGGCGGCATCGGCTGAGGGAACTGCTGCATCTACGGGCCAGACCACTGCTGCGGCAGCACCTGTGGTGGCCCGCGAGATCAATGGTCTGGCTATTTTTTGGGCCTTGATCAAGAGTTGGTTCAGCGGTTTGTTCGGCAAACGGGCCTGAGCATGTCAAAGCCAGACCTGTCTGGGCAGCCTGCCACCGAAGAGCGCTTGCTGCGCGAAAGGTTGCAGCGCTCAGGCTATCTGGTTGACGAAGACCTGGCCACCACCGTGTGGCTGGCGTCTGCCTTGCAGCGCCCCTTGCTGATTGAGGGCGACGCCGGGGTCGGTAAAACGGCGCTGGCTACAGCGCTGGCCCACTCTCAAAGTGAGCAAGGTGCCACGCTGGTGAGGCTGCAATGTTTTGAAGGCCTGGACATGGCGCAGGCCGCCTACGAGTGGAACTACGGCCGCCAGTTGATGGCCATCCGCTTGAGTGAGGCGGCGCAATCAGGGACTGCCAAAGTCCGTGAAGCCGATGTGTTCAGCCGCGCGTATTTGTTGGAGCGTCCCTTGCTTCGCGCCATCAGCCAGACCGGCCCCTGCGTGCTGCTGATTGACGAAATTGACCGTGCCGACGAAGCCTTTGAAGCCTTCTTGCTCGAGGTACTGGCCGACTACCAAATCACCGTGCCCGAGATTGGCACCATCCGCGCCACGCACATTCCTCAAGTGATTCTGACCAGCAACGGCACCCGTGAACTGTCTGACGCCTTGCGCCGCCGCTGCCTCTACCACTACCTCGATTACCCGACGCTGGCGCGAGAGATCGCCATCGTCAAAAGCGCCTTACCCGAGGCCGACACCCGGCTGGTGGAAGACGCCGTGCAGTTCGTCCAACGCCTTCGTCGGGAAGACTTGGCCAAAATTCCCGGCATCGCCGAAACGCTGGACTGGGTGCGCGCGCTCTTTCTCCTGCGCCACGTCACCCTGCCCGAAGACATGTCGGCGGTACTGGGCACCTTGGGCTGCTTGCTCAAAACCCGTGAAGACCGCTTCATGATGGGGGCTGACCGGTTGCGCCAACTGGTTGAAGGGCGTCGCTCGGTGGGCGTGGCTGAAAAGGGTGCGGGCCAGACTCAGGCGGTGGCATGAACGACACCCCAGCCACTGCGCCCTCAGAGCGTCTGGCTGGTTTTGCCGCGCTGCTGCGCGAACACGGTTTGACCGTGGGCGTGGCCGAGCAACAAGCCATGCTGCAAGCGGCCGTGCGCTTTGGCCCCCTGCACGAGCGTTCGCTGCAGGCCGCTTGGCGGGCCATTGCCTGCCACAGCCACCGCGAATGGAAGCTCTGGCCCGACGTGTACGAGCGGTTTTGGCACCCCGATAAATTACGTGGCGGCGTCAAAGTAAGCGGCCAGACCCGCGCCAGCCACAACCTGCGCCAAAGCGTGCAAGCCCTGCACGACCGGATGAACGAGCCACAAGACACGGCAAGCCAGCCCGGCGCACACCAAAACTCAACCCATACCGCAGACGATAGTCCAGCCGTCAGCCCCAACGAGCAAGATGCGGCCAGCTCGCGCGCGCAAGGTGGCGCCAGCCGCACCGAAGCCTTGCACCAGCGCGATGGCCAGATGTGGATGCCGCAAGAACTGAGCGCCCTGCAAAGCCTGGCCCGCCAAATTACCGCCAAGCTGCAACCGCGCAACACCCGCCGCTGGCGCGTGGCTCTGCGTGGCCCGCGCCTGGACTTGCGCCAGACCCTGCGCCGCAGTGTGGGCTGGGGCGGTGAGCTGATGCAACCGGCCTGGAAAGTTAAACGCCAAGAGCCACCGCGCCTCTTCATCCTGGCCGATGTCAGCCGTTCCATGGAGTCGCATGCCGCGCTGTTTTTACGCGTGGCGCGGGCTTTCGCGCTGGAGGCGCAAGCCCGTGTTTTCGTATTCCACACCCGCCTGGCAGAAGTCACGCCGCTCATGCAGCGCGACACACCGGTTATTCAAGAAAAGGTCAATGCCGTAACCGCCGGGTTTGGCGGTGGCACGCGCATCGCGGCCAGCTTGCAAGACTTTACCCGCCACGAGGCACGCGTGCAGCTCAACCGGGGCTCACGTGTCTGGGTGTTCTCAGACGGCTTTGACACCGACGAGCCCGACCGTCTGGCCGCTGCCCTGCAAGCGCTGCGTGCTCGCGGCGCGCGCATCACCTGGTTCCACCCTACCCTGCAAATCCCGGCTGCTGCAGCCTTGCAACGTGCCCGCGGCAGCATTGAGCGCTTTGTGCCGCTGGCCAGCCTGGCCGACCTGGCTGCTGCCCGTGCTGTATTGCAATGACGTATTGCAAACGTTTTTCAAACCCGTGTGGCACAAACATTTAAATTCAAGGAGATCACCATGAACCGAAACGAATGGATCACCCAAGCCGCCCGCTTGCAAACCGCTGAGCAAGCGTTTGCCCTGGTCACCGTGCTGAGCGCCCAGGCCCCCACGTCCGGCAAAGCGGGCGACAAAGCCGTGGTCACGGCCGATGGCCAGATTCACGGCTGGATTGGTGGCGGTTGCGCGCAGCCCGCCGTGATCAAGACCGTGCGCCGCGCCCTGATGGATGGTCAACCGCGCAAGATCCGCATTTCACCTGCGGATGAAAGTGCCGAACGTGACCTGGGTGATGTACTCGAATTTGGCATGGCCTGCCATTCAGGGGGAACGCTGGAGCTGTTTGTTGACCCGGTTTTGCCCTCGGCCACCTTGACCGTGGTGGGCGACTCGCCTGTGGCCCGTGCGCTGGTCAGTTTGGCGCCGCGCGTGGGCTTGCGTGTGGCGCTGGTGGCGCATGGCGCCGTAGCGGCAGATTTTGCAGAGGCCGATACGGTGCTGGCCAGCGACGAGGTGGCCGCCGTCGTGGCTCAACTGCCATCGACCCCGTTTGTGGTGGTGGCTACGCAAGGACGGCGTGATTTGCAAGGCCTCAAGGCTGCGTTGGCCCTGCAGCCCCAAACCCTGTGGTTTGTCTCCAGTGCCAAGAAAGCCCTGGTGTTACGCGGCACCTTGGTGGCCAGCGGTGAAGACCCCGCGGCCGTGGCCCGTATCGTGGCCCCTGCCGGAGAATTTATTGGCGCTCAAACGCCTGAAGAAATTGCCTTGTCGGTGCTGACCTCGGTGGTGGCTGCGCGCCGCGGCCGTGATCCTCAAGTGGCTGCGGCACCGCTTGCAGCGCCGACCCTAGCTGAAGCCGTAG
This sequence comes from Rhodoferax sp., assembly GCA_044354655.1. GTDB lineage: Bacteria > Pseudomonadota > Gammaproteobacteria > Burkholderiales > Burkholderiaceae_C > Rhodoferax. The sequence continues at coordinate 5,412 of JBIKZP010000084.1, forward strand.
CTGTCGAGGCTGTGGCACCATCTGCCAAATCATCTTGCTGTGGGGGTTGAATATGGGGTGCATTCTCAAGGGCGGTAGCGGCTTGTACAGCCGTGTGGCAGTCGGTGCGGTGCTCTTGGCCGCCGGGTCAGGCTCGCGCATGGGCCATCGCCCCAAAAGCTTGCTGGAGCTTGGGGGGGTGCCCCTGATTCGGCGTCAGCTGATTGCGCTGTCTGGCGCGGGTGTGGACGAGGTGGTGGTGGTGTTGGGGCATTACGCCGACCGCATTGAAGAAGCCGTCAAAGAGTTCCCGGTCACCCTGGTGCGCAACCTCAACCCGGATGCGGGGCAAGTTTCTTCGCTGCGTTTGGGACTGAACGCACTGTCTCCCAAACTCGATGCGGTGCTGGTGGCCCTGGCGGACCAACCACTGATTAATTCGCAAGACATCAACGACCTGATCGGGGCCTACAAAAAGCGCCCTGCCACTACCCAGGTGGTGCAGCCCATGGTGAATGGCTTGCCAGGCAACCCGGTCATGTTCAGTGCCGATGTGCGGGAGCAGATTCTGGCGGGCGACGCAAATGTAGGCTGCCGCCAATGGCAGTCAGCCCACGCCGAGCAGGTGCACCCTTGGGTCAGCCCCAACAACCGCTACCGAACCGATGTGGACACCCTCGAAGACATAGAGGCCCTGGCCGCGCGCACCGGACACCGCCTGAAATGGCCCGCCGAATGGGTCGAAGTGGCCTGAAGTCGCCTGAATTCGTCACAGCCAAACCATGCTCCAGACCGACCCCTTGCACGCGTTTTGGCACACGCCCATTGGCGTGCACCGCCTAGCGCAAGCCGATGCGGTGAACGAGGTGCTGGTGCGGGTGTTCCAGACCCTGCGGGCGACCGATGCCACAGCGAAAACCGCTCAACCCTTTTATGCCAGCCGCGACGATTTGCTGCAGCGCATTCGGCTACCCGAATGGGAGCAATTGGTGCGCTTCATGGTGGACAGTGTGCGCCAGACCGTGGTGCTGGCCAACCAAGGCGCCTGGCATGAGGCCAAGCCAGGCTTTCAGATTGCCATGCGCGGCATCTGGTTTCAAATCTCCAGCCAAGGCAGCCACCACGACGTGCACACCCACGGCAATTGCTCATGGTCGGGGGTCTATTGCCTGCAGGTCGATCCGACCGAACAACGCAGCCAGCACCCAGTGCTGGGCGCGGCCAACGGCGTCACGCGTTTTTACGGCCCGCACTTCAACCGCTTGGGCGGTGCCGCCATGGATTTCGGCAACGCCTATTTGCAAAACGCCCACCTCGATGTGCCGCCTGTGCCGGGTCAACTGGTGGTATTTCCCTCGTGGTTGGCGCACCAGGCCATGCCTTACCATGGCTCTGCCGATCGGGTCATCGTGTCCTTCAATGTGAGCGTGCATGCCGCCGGTGGCTCGGACGAGTTGCACAGTTATGCCCATGTCTGAAGCGAAGCGCGTGACACCCTCAGCACCCCTTGGTTTAGCCCATGCCGGTGAAGTCGCGCAATGGGCCGTTCTTTTGCTGGGCTGGCTTTGGTTGGGTGAGCAGGGCATGCGGCTGGGTTGGTCAATGGCCAGCGGCGTGCTGGCGGTGGCGGTATGGTGGACGGTTCGCATTGTCTTGCGGGGCAGTACCTGGGCTTTTCAGTGCGCGCCGGCGGTGATGGGCTTTTGCGGCCTGTTGACCGCCTGGGGTGTCTTCATGCCCGAACTCTTGGCCAACCCCGCTGTGGGCCATGCTTGCCTGCTGGGCCTTGCAGTGGTCTGGGGCCTGTGGAGTGCCTTGATTGAGACGCGCACCCAGGTCAGCACATTTCAACTCGCTCGATTGGCTTGGCATCCTTTGCTGGCGGCTGGGTTGGTGGTTGGCGCCTGGCGCATGCCTGGCCTTCAACAATTTGCACCCCTGGGTACAGGGCTCTTGCTGGCCTTGTGTGCGCTTATTTTGTACGCGCGTGACCGTTGCCTGGCCTTGCGAGCGACCCAGTGCCGTGGACCGGGTGCCAGTCTGCCCAACTTGCTGGCGCCCTCGGCCATGGGGGTGATGATGGGCAGCTTGTGGTTGGGTAACGCATGGTGTGACAGCTTGGGAATCAGCACCGATCAGCGGGTCGTGGCGCACCTGGTTTTGATGGCGGGTTTGCCCGCCCTGATGGACTGGGGGCTGCGCTTACCCGGCCCCTTCAAGTTGCCG
>JBIKZP010000085.1:0-7605 GCA_044354655.1 Rhodoferax sp.
ACTCAATGACGGGCAGAGTTTTGTGATTGCCGGTTTGATCAAGAACAACGCCTCCACGGCCATCAAACGCTTTCCGGGCCTGGGCGAGGTGCCCATCCTGGGCGCGTTGTTTCGCAGCACGGAGTTTCAGAAAGACCAGACCGAGCTGCTGTTTGTGATTACTCCGCGCCTGGTCAAGCCTCTGGCCAAGGTGCCCACCTTGCCCACCTCCAACCACCGAGAGCCCAGCCGCCAAGACGTCATGCTCCATGGAAAGGCGGAAGCTCCACGGCCGCTTTCGGCGCCTGCCGTTGCCACTTCACCCGCTCCCGCACCCTGAGGCTTTAGTCATGAACCATCTCACGCTACTTTCACTGCCACTGGTACTGGTCGCCTGTACCAGTGTCACCCCGCAGTACGACGCCCAATTTGGCCTGGCCGTGCGCGCCGCGCTGGTGCAACAGACCTTGCACCCTGAAGCCGGCAACCGGCCGGATGAGGTGAGCGGCATGGACGGCAAGGCTGCCCGCGAATCCATTTTGCTGTACCAGTCGAGCTTCAGGGAGCCGCCACCTGTCGTCAACGTTATTCAGGTGGGCGGCGGCGCCACGGGCAAGTAGAGCGGTTATGACGATGTCTTGTGAAATGCCCATGCAAGTGAAACAAGCGATGAAAGCCAGACACGCCAGAAACCACAAACACGCCGCCACGCCAACACGTCAGCGTGGCGCGCAGGCGGTCGAGTTTGCGCTGGTGCTGCCGTTTTTTCTGGTGCTGCTCATGCTCACCATTGACTTTGGATTTCTGATGCTCAACAAGGCGGTCATCACCAACGCCAGCCGCGAAGCCGCGCGCGCCGGTAGTCTGTTGTCGGCCACGGCCTGGAGCCCCAGCGACGTGGCCGCTGTAGCCTGCAATTACGTCAAAAGTGCCCTGATCAGCACCAGCCAGGGGAGCCGTACCGTCAGCTGCAGTGGCACGGCCGACCCGGTCATTGTGGTGAGCAACCTCAACGGCAATCTCAGCCCGCAAATGGGCGACCCCATTCGCGTGCAGGTGACCTATGCGTACCAGGGCTTGCTCAATTCCTTGTGGGGAAGCAGCCAAGGTCAAACACCTGGGTCTCAAACCCTGGAATCGGTCTGGACATTGACCGCCACGAGCACCATGCGCCATGAATAACAGGTTTGCCAGACAACGCGGTGCCATGCTCGTCACCTCGTCCCTTTTCATGATCTTCTTGATTGGCCTGTCTGCCGTGGTGGTGGACGTGGGCCACATGATGACAGCCCGTAACGCGCTGCAAAACGCGGCCGATGCCGCCGCCCTGGCGGGCGCCACCTGCCTGACCCGAAGCTCTGCACCCTCGGGCCAAGATTGCACCAGCACGCCCAGCACCTCGCTGAACTGGGACATGGCCAGAGCCAAGGCTCAGAAGACGATTGGCCTGAATCAGTTGGATACTGTCCCACTGGTGGATGGCACGGTGACCACCGGCTACAAAAATATGGCCGGGACGCCGGCTGATTTACAGGCGACGACCTTGAGCCCGGTGGGTGCCTATGACAAACCGGCGGTGAGGGTGCAACTGCGTAAGGCCCCTGGCAGCAATGGCGGCCCCTTGCAAACCTTGATCATGGCCATGTACGGTGGCAGTGGTTTGTCTATGACGGCCACGGCGGTGGCGGTGATTTCGTCACCGGCGACGGTGCCGCCCAACAGCCTGATCCCGTACGCCATCAACCAATGCATGTTCAATTTGTACTGGGACACCGCCAGCAACGCGCCCCGCCTGGCCACTCGCACCTCGCTCAACGGCGTGCCACAAGTACTGGGCCAGCCCTGGGAATTCAGAATTGGTTCGTCCTACCACTACCCCAACTGTGAGTCCGGGCAGTGGAGCAGCGGTGGCAGCGAGCAAGACAATGAAGACAATGAAGGCGATGAAGGCGATGAAGGCAAGGGTGAGAAAAACGGCAAGGCCAGCAAGGCGCTGATTTCCAGCGGTAACGTCAACGGGCTGGCTATCGGAGACTTGGTCGAAATTCAACCCGGCACCAAAACGGCTCTTTACAACAGTTTGGCTGCGCAGTACCCCACGCCGCCTGGGGCTGATGTCACCCTGGTCGTGGTCAACCGGGCCATTGGACTCGACAAGGTTGGCTCCACCCCGGTGGTGGGGTTTGCCGGCTTTCGCATCACCGACATCCAGGGTGGCTCTGGTAAATATATACAGGGCCACTTTATCCAAAGCGCCACCACACCGGGCTCCAGCGGTGTGGGGGCTTATTTCGGCACCTACACACCACCGCGGCTGGCGCAATGAAGATCACTGCCATCAACGCCGAAGTGCCCGGTGCGCGCACCACCGCAACGGCTAGCGCCGCCGTGCGAAGCTCTCCCGGCTTGCCCCCCAAGCGCGCCCAGGTGCTGGCCTTTGTGGCCAGCAAGGGCGGGTGCGGCGCCACCTTTCTTGCAGTCAATCTGGGCCATGTTCTGGCAAGTCGGGGTACACCGGGTACCAAGGTGCTGCTGATCGACCTCAATTTGCAGTTGGGGGAGGCCTCGTGGTTGGTGCGCGACGCCCCGCCCAGCCATGACATGGCCGAAGTAGCGCGCAATATCACAAGGTTGGACGCCTCCTTTTTGGACGCTTCATTGCAGCATGTCACGCCCAATTTTTCAATTTTGGCAGCGCCCGAAAATCCGGCGCATGCCTTGCAGGTCAAAGTTGCGCATCTGGACGCCATTCTCGACTTGGCCGTGACGCAGTTTGATTTCATCTTGCTCGATGTAAACGTGCCGCTGGACGAACTCAAGCTCAGGGCCTTGGACCGTTCGAACCATATATTTTTGGTGACCCAGGCCATGCTGCCTGCTGTGCGCAACACCCACCGTCTGCTGGCCATGTTTGCGTCTCTCGGCTATCCCCGGGACAAGGTTCAGGTGGTGCTGAACCGCTATGCCAAACGCCAGGGAAACGGCCATGACATTGGCCTGGATGAACTGCACCGTGTGCTGGGCGAACAGCCTTTTTTCACCGTACCCAACGGCTTCAAGGAAGTGGCCCAGGCCATCAACCTGGGTGAGCCGCTGGCACAGGTGGATGCGGCCAGCCCGGTGTACCGCGCCCTGTGTGAACTGGCGCAATCCCTGCAACCTCTGGACACCAAGAGTGGCACCAGTTGGCTGCATCGACTCTGGCGTCGCGCCGCCCTTTGACCCATGGTTTTTCATCAAGGACCCCCATGACCCCGTTGGATATGCGAGAACTGCTGCGCAGCAAACCCGAGACGAGACCTGCGCTGGCCCTGGTGCCTCTGCCTGTGGTGCTGCCGGCGTCTGTGGACAGCACCGCCCCAGAGGCTACGCCCGGCTTTAGCCACGCCGCAGAGGCCAGTGCCTACCTGGCCCTCAAGAGCCGATTGCATTTGCAGTTGCTCGGTCAAGTCGATCTGGGCGCGCTGGAGGCGATGACCGATGTGCGCTTGCGCCAGGAAATTGCGCAGGTGGTTGAAGTCTTGTTGACCGAGCACCCCACACCCATCAATGAGCGAGAGCGCCGCATGCTGGTGCGCGACATCCAGAACGAGATGCTGGGACTGGGACCGCTGGAGTTGCTGATGGCTGACCCGACGGTGTCAGATATTTTGGTCAACAACTACAGTCAAATTTATGTCGAGCGGCAGGGGCGCCTTGAGCGCACGACCGTGAGTTTCAACGATGACGCACACCTGATGCGCATCATTGACAAGATCGTCTCGCGGGTAGGCCGGCGCATTGATGAGAGCAGCCCGATGGTGGATGCCCGCTTGCCTGACGGCTCGCGTGTCAACGCCATTATTCCGCCGGTAGCGCTGGACGGCCCCATGCTTTCCATTCGTCGCTTTGCGGTCATTCCCCTGCAAATGGGCGATCTGGTCAACGCCCAGCAGTCCCTGACGCCCGGTATGGCTTTGTTGCTTGAGGCGCTGGCCCGTTCTAAGACCAATCTGCTGATTTCTGGGGGTACCGGGTCTGGCAAGACCACGCTGCTCAATATCCTGTCGGGTTTTATTCCGGTCCATGAGCGTGTGGTCACCATTGAAGATGCCGCCGAATTGCAGTTGCAGCAGCCCCACGTGGTGCGGCTGGAATCGAGGCCGCCCAATATCGAGGGCAAGGGTGAAATCAGCCCACGCGCCTTGGTGAAAAATGCGCTGCGCATGCGACCTGACCGCATCATCATTGGCGAGGTGCGCGGGGGCGAAGCGGTTGATATGCTGCAAGCCATGAACACCGGGCATGAAGGCTCCATGAGCACCATCCACGCCAACAGTGCGCGCGATGCACTTTCCCGAATGGAGAACATGATTGGTCTCTCGGGCATCAACCTGCCCCACAAAACCAGCCGTCAGCAAATTGCCTCGGCCATCACCGTCATCATCCAGGCCAACCGATTGAGTGACGGACGCCGAAAAATAACCAGCATCCAGGAAATCACCGGCATGGAGGGCGAGGTGATTACCTTGCAGGAAATTTTTACCTTTCTGCAAACCGGGGTGGATGCAAAAGGCCAGGTACTCGGCCATTTCCAGGCCACCGGGGTGCGTCCCCAGTTTGCTGACAAGCTGCGCGCACAAGGTATTGAACTGCCCAGCAGCTTGTTTGAGCCGTCCTTTTCCGAGCCATGAGGGGGTTGCCTTGAATCTATTTTCCGGTCTGATGAGCGCCAGTTTTTCGCCGCTTTTTGCCGCACTGACCTTTGTGGCGGTGGTGCTATTTTGTGAGGGACTGTATTTGTTGTGGAACACCTACAAGGGGCCACAAACTAAAAAAATAGAGCGCCGCTTGCACGCCCTGTCTGCCGGGGCCGATAGCAGCCCGCAAACCTTGGTGTTGAAAAACAAAATGCTCGCGGATCTCAGCAGTCTGGAGCGTCTGCTTTTGGCGGTGCCGCGCTGGCCGACGCTTGATCGTTGGTTGTTGCAAAGCGGCCTGGACTGGCGCGTGAGCCAGTTGCTGGGTCTCGCAAGCGTTGTGGCTGTGCTGGCGCTGGCGGCCTTAACCGCTGGGGGACAGGGGCTGGCATCTGAGTTGAGGGCAGGTTTGACTCTGAGCGTGACTTGCTTGCCCTTGGCTTATGTGCTGCTTAAGCGGGCTGCGCGACTACAGGCCATTCAAACCCAACTGCCTGATGCCCTGGACCTGATCTGTCGGGCCTTGCGTGCTGGCCATGCGCTAACCGCCAGCCTGAAGATGGTGGGAGAAGAAATGAACGGACCACTTGCCCGGGAGTTGCGCCTGACCCATGACGAGGTGAACTTTGGCGTCAGTCTGCACCAGGCCTTGTCCAACCTGGGGCATCGGGTGCCCGTGACGGACCTGCGCTACTTCACCATTGCGGTGCTGGTGCAGCGGGAGACGGGCGGCAACCTGACAGAAGTTTTATCCAATTTGAGCCGTTTGATTCGTTCGCGCCTGAAGTTGCAGTCCAAGATACGCGTGATGACCGCCGAGGGACGCATCTCTGCCTGGGCGCTGGGCAGTTTGCCTTTTGCCCTGGCGGCGTTGATGCATTGGGGCAATCCTGAATTCATCAGCGTGCTGTGGACCGACCCGGTGGGTATTGAACTCACACAAGTCACCCTGGGGCTGATGCTGCTGGGTTGCTTGTGGTTGTGGCGCTTGACGCAAGTGCGTGTTTAAAGGGAGATGCAAGCATGAGTGCACTGGTTGTTCTGCTGATGGTTCTGGCGCTGGTGTTGGCCGTGTTGGGCGTGTGGAGTCTGTGGGGTGGCTCGTCAACTCAGGGGCAGGGCGCCGGGCTGGATACCGTGCTGCGGGTTTTGGGGCCTTTGGCCAAATTGTCTACCCCCGACGTGAAGTGGGAGGGCTCGCCCCTGCGGCAAAAGTTCATGCAGGCGGGTATTCGCAACGCGCAGGCGCCGCTGATTTTTTTTGGTGCCAAAACCCTTTTTCCGCTTCTTGCTGCCGGGGCGGGCTATGGGGTGCTCAGGGCCTGGGATCTGGCGCAGGACCGCAACACCTTGCTGTTTATCCTGCTGGTGCTGGCCTTGCTGGCCTGCTACTTGCCCAACCTGCTGGTGCACCGGTGGGCGGCTAAGCGTCAGAGAGAAATTTTTGACAACTTCCCGGATGCCGCTGATCTGGTTTTGGTTTGCGTGGAGGCGGGCTTGGGCTTGGACGCCGCTTTGACCCGTGTGGCCGAAGAAATGCAACTCAAAAGTCGTGTGCTGGGGCAGGAAATGCACTGGACCAACCTGGAAATTCGCGCCGGTATGGCGCGTGACCAGGCCTTGCGCCATTTGGGTATGCGCTCGGGACTGGCTGAAGTAGCCACCTTTGCCACCATGCTGTCACAGGCTGACAAGTTTGGCACCGGTGTGGGGGAGGCACTGCGCGTTTTTTCGGATGATTTGCGCTACAAACGCCAGATGCGTGCTGAAGAGCTGGCGGCCAAGGTGTCCACCAAAATGCTGTTTCCGCTGGTGTTGTGTATTTTCCCGGCCATCAGCCTGGTGGTGTTGGGGCCGGCGGTGATTCGCATCATGCACAGCCTCTTGCCCATGCTGGCGGGGCAGCCGATGCCTTGAAGTTGGCTAGCTTGAGGCCCTGGCCTGGGTGTTTTTGTAGCTGACAAAGCTAAAGCCCAAGCCGGTGCTGGAGACGTGGTGTTCTCGCGCAGTTTCCTGCCAGTGCGGCCCCAGCAGCGGGGCGTAGGCATCGCCTTCAAAGGCGGCGTCAATCTCGGTGATTTCTGCACTGTCGGCCAGCGCCAGGGACTGGGCATAAATGTCGGCGCCCCCTATGACCCAGGCTTGCGCCTGGTCAGCACACAGGGCCAGCGCTTCTTGCAATGAATGGGCGGTAAGCGCACCGGCGGCCAGCCAGCCAACTTGGCGCGTGATGACCACGTTGGTGCGCCCGGGCAGGGGCTTGAATTTGGCGGGCAGAGAATCCCAGGTTTTTCGTCCCATGATCACCGCACAACCGAGGGTGTGGCGCTTGAAGTGCGCCAGGTCTTCTGGCAGATGCCAGGGCAGGGTGTTGTTGGCGCCAATGACGCCATTGCTGGCGCGGGCATAAATCAGGTGGAGTTTCATGGGTTGTGATGGATTACCGCGCTGCGCGGCAATCCAGGTCTTTGGTGTTCAAACGGCGACAGGGGCCTTGATGGCCGGGTGACACTGGTAGTTGAGCACCTCGAAGTCTTCAAACGCGTAATCAAAGATCGAATCGGGGCGGCGCCCGCTTGTTAGTTGGGTGCAGCCCGAAGCCTTCAACGAGGCCGTGAACTACGCCGTGAACGCGGCCGAAATTTGCCCCAGGTCAAAGTACCCATCCTTAATTCTTTGGAATCCAACTCCTACTGCAATGCTTGAGGAGGAACACGCTGTAAATTAGGTATGGCTTTCTCCAAAAATACCAAAGTGGATTGATATCTGCGATGCGGGTGCGTGCATCATTACCATATGAATTGTGAGCACTCGCGCACATTTTTTACTCCAAAATAATTTCCGTATGCTGACCTTGCCCCCGAAAAACGTACTCCTTAGCTGATAGTCCAAAATCAGTTTTAGGAGAGAAGAGATGAGCGAGACGAAACGGGCGCGTTACACGCTG
>JBIKZP010000503.1:0-2514 GCA_044354655.1 Rhodoferax sp.
GCGTGACTGTTTGCGCTGCAAGGCGCGCTTGGACACATACGAGGGCAAATGGCCGGTGTTTTGAACCCCCACTTCAATCTGGTAGACGCCCGTCCCAAGCGGTGTGCAGGTGGCATGCGTCAGCGTTAGCTTGGGTGAGGTCAGCGCGTTCCACAGCAACCAGTCGGGGAAACGGGCAATTTCTTTCTCCAGCAAATGCGGCGGTGGGTTGCGAAAGGCGTAGATTTTGTCCCAGCCACCAATTTCCACAGGCCCGAGCTGCGGGTGCTCGAAGGGGTACCAGTCCACATGGCCTTTGCCCTCGAGCGCGGTGTCGGACCAGGCCAGCAGCTTGAGGTCGTCACTGACCGGGTGGTCGCGAAACCAGTCGATGTACTTGTAGTCGGTGATACCGGCCTCGCGCATGGGGCACCAGATTTCAACCGTCCATTTGTACAGGCCTAGGTGCTCATAAATCCAGTCAAAGCCGCCGGTGGTAACTTCTTTGGGGTGGTAGCGAAATTCTTCGTAGGTACTGATGGCCGGGTAGCCGGTGAGTTCGGTGCCTTTGTCGCCTTGGGCTTTGTAGACCCACAGGTCTTCAGCCGCCATCTCCACATCGGGATTGCCTGAAAACGGTCGCAGCAGCACGCCGCTCCAGGTGTGGAAGGTGACCCCGCCGGTGATGTTGGTGTGGTGGGTGATGAACTGCACCACGCAGCGCACTTCGGGCTCGGAGGTGGGGTAGGGGCCGGCGCCGAGTTGCTCGAATTCCTGGCGCCATTGCGCCGGAAAGTTGCGGTTCAGGTCGAGGCCTTCGAGGTCGCGGTTGACCTTGAGCATGAAGCCGTCGTAGTCGCGCACAAAACCTTCGGGCAGGATGCGGTAGTAGGTGCCGCCTTCTTCGGTGGGCTCGCGCGCCACCATCAGGCGCGGTTCGTCGGGGTGGCACTTCCAGGGGCCGTTGCTGTCTTTCAGGCGCATGGACAGGATGCGGCCATCGCCGTCTACATCGCCTGTGTCCAGGCCGTCGACTGGGTCTTCGTCATACGGGTAGGGGCGGGTGGAGGAACGGACAATTTTTGGCGGGTCTTGCATGGCCCACTCGGCGCCATCGGGGTTCATGCGCGGGCAGATGTAGAAGGCGCGGGTGTCTAGGCAGCGGGTAACGGTCTCGCGCTGGCCATAGTCGCGCGTGAGGGTGTCCAACAGGTACAGCGCCGCCGCACCGCCCGCGAGCTCACTGGCGTGGATGTTGGCGTCTACCCAGTAAGCCGGTTTGTCCTCGGCCGGTCCCGTGTCCTGGTTGGTGACGGTGAGTACCCAGATGTCACGTCCTTTATGGCTCTTACCCACGCTCTCGATGCTGAGCAAGCGGGGGTAGGTTTGCACCAGCTGCTGCAATAGGGCGGTGAACTCGTCGTAACGGTAGTAGCGGTTGTAAGCAATGGTCATGCGGGGGTCCGATGGGTGGAGCAGATGGGTGGGCAGAGGGGTCTGTCAGATAGGCCGTCGAGTGTGGCTAGGATACCCCGCTTGTCAGGTCCTGAACATAGGGAGTGGTGCGCAGCGGCGCCGTGCCTGGAGGTGTGATTGAATAGGGGCTGCCTAAAAAGCTAACCGACTAATTGCCTAATTGCCTAATTGCCTAATTGCCTTACAGCCCCATGCCTATTTCAAGGAGTGAGCCCGTGAACAGTGAGACCCCCAGCGCCGTTACCCTGGACTGCGTGCAGCAGTTGATCAAATTTGACACCACCAGCCGTAACTCCAACCTGGCTTTGATTGACTGGGCCGCCACTTTGCTGGAGGGACATGGCGCGAAGTTGCGCCGCTCCTTCAACCGCGAAGGGACCAAGGCCAATTTGTTTGCCACTTTTGGCGAAGGACCGGGCGGCATTGTGCTGTCTGGCCACACCGATGTGGTGCCGGTGGATGGGCAAAACTGGCGTTCAGACCCCTTTGATCCGCAGGTGCGCGACGGCCTGCTGTACGGCCGAGGCGCCTGCGACATGAAGGGGTTTATCGGCGTGGTGCTGGCGCACGCGGCGCAGTTTGCTGCAGCCCCGTTGCGCTCCCCCATCCATATTGCGCTGAGCTATGACGAAGAGGTGGGTTGTCTAGGGATTCCCGTGCTGCTGTCTGAGTTGGCGGTGGCAGGCATTCGGCCAGATGGGTGCGTGGTGGGCGAGCCCACCAGCATGCAGGTGGTAACAGCGCACAAGGGCGGACGAATTTTCCGCTGCAACGTGCATGGGCGGGCGGCGCATTCATCTCTCACGCCCAACGGCGTTAATGCTATTGAATATGCAGCGCGTGTGGTCACCTTCATTCAGGACCTGGCCTGGCATGAAGAGGCCAAGGGCTTGCAGGTGGAGGGCTTTGGGGTGCCGTTTTCCACGCTGTCCACCAATGTGATCAGCGGGGGTAACGGCAGAAACATCATTCCGGCAGAGTGCGAATTTTTCTTTGATTTGCGTTTTGTTCCGGGGGTCGATCCAGACAAGATTCTGGACAGCATTCGCCAATATGTGG
>JBIKZP010000086.1:0-7587 GCA_044354655.1 Rhodoferax sp.
CGACCAGAACGGTCGGTCACGATGAATCAGAATCCTCGGTCACGATCCTCCAGAATCACCGGTCACGGTGTCCCAGAATACCCACATGTTGTGCTTTGTCCCAGAAACTGAAGGCCGAAGGTACTTGATCAACTGGAATGAGCGACAGCCAAAGTGTGGCCAGCACGAGCAGCCAGAACGACAACCGCCAGAACAAGTTAATCGTCATCGCCGTCAGGAATGATGGCATCCGCGACGGCACCCACTGCTTTGGCCGTGACTGAAACACCTGTGGCAACGACCGTGACGGCTGCGTCAGCCACCGCCACCTCTGCACAGCCTTGCTGCGACAAGATGAGGCTGGCCGCGACCGTGCACTGCAGCACCGTCTTAAGCAGGCTTTTAGAAGGCTTGTTCACGTCTTCTTGGGCGCTGAGTTGTCAGGTTCAGGGGAGATGCCTGAGCCGTCCTTCAGTGCCTCTTCAAACTCGGCCAGTTCCTTGGCAATGGCGGCGAATTTTTTCAACTTGGCGAGGTTGTCCGCCCAATTGAGAGCAGCACCCTCCAGGTCTTCCTTGAAATGAGCGAGAGCTGATTCCTTGATGGCTTGGGTGGCCGTCTTACTTGACCAGAGCTCAATCAGGTCTGACAGGCCATTGTCAAATCCGTCAAATGTTTCAAGGTGGATCCACTGGCCGGTTTTATCAAACATTGTTTCTTTCAGTCATTGAATGTGAAAGGGAAGTCCGACCGAACCGCTTTGGCCCGATCTGGGCTCGGCGTGAGTAAAAAAACAGAACAGGCATTTAGCACGGCAACGCACCCCCTAAAAGACGAAACCCCCAAGCATCTTCACACTTGGGGGTCCAATTTTTTGGCTCCTCGACCTGGGCTCGAACCAGGGACCTACGGATTAACAGTCTTCAGATCGAGGCGTATGCCGGATTCTATCCGATTCTCAAAACTTCCTAAGTTACTGATTTTCCTACAGTTTTTCCATTTTGGTGATTTTGGACATTCCATGCGGTTCTGGCGTTTTGTGTAATTTTCTCTGCCCGATTACACAGGAATTACACCGGGATTTGGCTTGTTTGCTGGGCGATGCGGGGGGGAAGCGGCGGACAGAGCGCGAAGCTGCTCACCAATACTGATGACACAGACTCGCAATCTGCTATTTAATTGATAGCTGCTTACGCACGTTCTACGAGGGCTAGCGGCCTATTTGGCATATAAAAAGTGCTGCGCAAGGGCTTGATCAGCTACCGCGACGGCGGCAGGCAGTGACGAACCTTCGACGCTCGATATGTGCTGCTGCCTCCACCAGCGCGGTCATGCCGGGCGCGCTGCCTGCTGAATGGCGCTTTGCGCTGGTGGCAGCGCACCCAACATCACCGCTTTCCATTTTCGTGAGTCTGTAGCTTTGGCTAGTGGCCAATGCGGAGTACCGCAATGGCCAGGTAGCACGAAGCTGTCGCGTGGCTTCGTCGGGCAGCGCGGTCATGCTGGGCGGCCTGTTTTTTGATTGAGCTGCGCTGCGCGCTGTGAGCCAGTCCACCCAGCATCACCGCTTTCGTTTTGCCAGCGCTGTGGTGTCAGTCAGTGCGCGCGGCGCTGCTGCTCCCCGCACAGGTGCCGGGGAGTTACACCGCCAGTGCTTCGCAAGTGTTGGTCAGTGCGCTGGAGCGCAGATATGGCCTCGGCTCGCTGACGCATCGTGCTGGATCAGCCATCGCCTGCGGCTCGGCCTGGCCGCTGTGTTCGTGGCAGTTGTGGTGCACGCCCGCTACGGCAAAGTTACATAAAGCCGCATTGCCCTCAGTGCCAGCCAGTCAGTCGCAAGCTCCTTTTGTGGCAGCCACCGCTGCGCGCCCTGTCGGGTGAAGGCAACAGGCTTTATGCAAAATTGCCTTCGCTGGGTACGGTCGCACAGCCGTCGGCGCTTCCCGGTCGTTGGCACGCCCTACGCGCCGCCGTCTGCGCGCCCTTATGGTTGTCGTGGCACCGTGGCATTGGTCAGGCGCTGCGCGCTGTGTGGTTGGTCAGTGGCCTGCGGCCAGTCATGTGGTGTGTGCCCCCGCCCACCCATGTGCTTCGCCGCTGCGCGGCATCAGCCCTGCGCGCTGGTCTGCCCGTCCGCCCCCCGTGGGGGCTCCCTCAGCCCGCGCGCCAATCATGGTGGCTTTTCTCCGAGTTCGGTAGCGGTTAGCGCAAGGTTAACTACCTCATCCCGCATTGCCGCAGCATCCCCCACCACCACATCCCAATTGCAGTCATCACTCCCAATCCGCATTCCTAAACCCAAGTGTCTTGGCATTTTCCGAGACGGCACGCTTGGTTTGGTCTGATGCACCAGTGGGGAAGTTAACCTGAATCTCCACGGTCACTTTAACTTCAGCATTGGGGTCGGCAGCGAGCACGGCGATGATCTCTTCTGCCACCTGCACCATGCGCATCTTGGCAGTCGAAGCATTGATTGCGACATTTCCATGAAACGCACGCGGCTTCGGCGTTGGCGGTGGGCCGGGTGGTGTGGGTCCTGGGGGAGTCGGTCCGGGTGGCGTTGGGCCTGGAGGCAAAGGGCCTGGTGGTGTCGGTCCTGGGGGAGTTGGCCCTGGCGGGGCGACTGGCGGCACAACTGGGCGGTTCGCATCCTCGTAAGCTACGGCTGCGCCGGGGTCGATCAGCAGCAGCGTGTCGTCCAACTGCACATTCGCATCACCGAGTTTGAATCCATCGAACTTGCCTTCGTGTTGCCCATAGGCGGTGCCAAAGAAGTCTCGGCTGCCTGCACCCTTGACGATTGCCTGTTCCAACACGTTTCGGCTCTTCAACCTTGGCAGGTAGAGGTAGCGCAACGAGTCCTCCCAAAAGGCCATCGCGCCAAATGCAATCTTGTCTGCCTTCCAGTAAAGCTTTTTCAATTCACTGCGCAGGTGAATCGGTGACCAGGCGCTGATCACCAACACGTTGTCTATGCAAACCCGCTCAATTTCAGGCCCCAGCGTTGCACCACTCGTATTGAGGGGGAACACTTCCACGGTTGGCTTGGGTGCTGTCGGATTGTCCTGCGCTGGGCATAGTAGCCACTTGTAGCATTCGCGTGCCACGCGCGGCAGCACATCGTCCGCCGCTTGAAGTTCCTTCTTGGCTTGTTGTACTTGCAGCGTGTCGATGACCAAACGCAGGGCGACTACATCTTCCACGATGGAGTTCCATGCCAATGCCACGCGGATGCAATCTCGCAGTCGGGTCAGCGCGCCATGGTCTGGTGCCAAAAATAGCAGACGATTGCCACGATACCGTGGCTTCGTTCCGTTATTGCGAACATAGTCAAGAACCCCCTCGAAGGCCAACCGGGTCTCTTCGCGGGAGTAGTGCTGTTCTGGTGTCAACAGCACCAGGCGCAGGGCACCATCGTCGGGCACATCGCTGTGCGGGGTGAATATGTGCGCCCCATCAAAAAAGCTTGCACCATTGGTAAGCCGTTTCAGCACATCGGCCATGCGCACACGCACATCGGTCTTGTCGTCAAACCGCTTTTTGCGTTCTTCCATTTCGCGCCGCAAATTGGCGCGGGTGTCGAACCAATAGCGAGTTTCATCCTGCGCCCTGTCGCCTGACGAGTTGAGGTAGTGCAACTGATTGGCAAGTCGATTTAAGGCATCGGAATAGAGGGAGGACGTTTGCCCCGGCTGGAGGCAGCCCAGCATGATTCGCGCACGATCCAGGCCACGTATTCCAGGTTTGGTCGTCACGGAGGATGGCGCGCTGCCCAGGAACACTGTTCTCGCTACTCTGCGTGCCGCCTGCACGGAGCCAAACCGGGTCTCAGTCGTTTCAAGTACCGCTGTTTCCGCCCGCTCTCCGTCAATGTCGCGATCCACCACGGGGTCCCAACCCTGTCCCAGGTAGTTGATCAACTCAGTGCGCGCAGTGCTGTCGTAAAGCGGCAGGCTGCCCGGCAGGATCATCAGGTCTTTGTTGTTGTCGTCCCACAACCGGTAGATGACCTTGGCCATGAGTCTGAGCACGCCGCGCGTGCGCTGGAACCCGTCGATGGTGGTCCACTCTTCATAGAGCTGGGTGAAGACCTCCGGGTGTATGGGGTAGCTTTGCACCATCCGGTCAAAGTAGCGGGATTCCTGCGTTTCCTGCGGCACCTTGACACCTTCGGCCAGGTAGGCATCTGCAAAGGCTCTGCATACCATGTCGCGCGCCTTGGGGTCGCGGATGGTTTCAAAGAGCCGCCGTCGAACAATCTCAAACGCTTCCTCGGGCGCTACGGTTTTCCAAAGTGCCTGTACCCGGTTGAACACTGCTTCCAGCGACTGCAAAGCAGCCACGCCGCGTGGCCCTCCGGCCTGGCTGTTGGATTCTGGCAATGACGCCAGCACCACCGCATTCGGAACAAGTTTGGCAGCCTCTGTCAGCGATTGGATGAAGGAAAGATTGCTGTCATAAGTGCCACCGCTTAGGGGTTGGCTCTCGACAAACTGACGGATATACACCACCAGCTCGTCCAGTAGCACCACACACGGGGCAAACTGCGCCAGCAACGTGCAGAGCACTTCTTTGCCCGGTGATGTACCGTTGGCATCTGCATCGTGCAC
Source organism: Rhodoferax sp. (assembly GCA_044354655.1). Lineage (GTDB taxonomy): Bacteria > Pseudomonadota > Gammaproteobacteria > Burkholderiales > Burkholderiaceae_C > Rhodoferax. Next base: position 4,590 of record JBIKZP010000086.1, read on the forward strand.
CAAGGCAAAACCATCAGCGCCACCCAACTGCCAAGCAAGCTCGCCCCACAGCGTGTGTACCACCTGGTTTCCATGCTTCCAAGCCTGCCCCGGGGCGTGCGCCGTGCCGTCCAATACCGCAACCTTTGCTTGCGGTACATCCATCACGCCTGCATGATCCAGCAGTTCGGGAATGCCGGACAGTTCACCCAAAGCACATTGGCGACCAGCCAAGTGATACACCGCCAGCATGGTGTGCGTCTTGCCACCGCCAAAGGAGGTTTGCAGTTGAATAACGGGCTCACCCCCTTTGCCATTGAGACGCTGCGCCACCTGGGTGAGCAGCTTGCCCATTCCCTCGGTGATGAAGGTTCGCTCATAAAAAGCTTTTGCGTCGCTGTACTCAGGTGTCGCTCTGTCAGTGCGCACGGCGGTCAGGTCGGCGGCAAACTCGGACTGTTGAAAAGTACCCTTCATCACGTCCGAGCGAGGGACGATCACTTCACGCCAAGGTTTCAAGCTCATATATTGTTTTCGGTTGGGATTAGGCTGCGACCAAGTGGCCGTGCAAATTTTCAATCAGATCCGGAATGCGCCCTTGCCACCCCAGCCGCTCGTCCGCATTCTTGCGATGGGTTGCCACCCACGACAGCGCCTGACACACGTCATACAGGTTCTTGGAAGGCTTGGGTGCCCCTGGCACATCAGCCAGGACTTTGACTTCCTTTTCACTCGGCTTGCCGCCAGCAAAGGGGTCTGCAAGTTCCACATCAGCGCCGCTTTGGCAGATATGCAGCGTGCGACAGGCAGCCTTCTTGCCCCACTGGTCAGCCAAATAACCATCCACCCAGCCTTCAAATTTTGGCAATGCAACCGCCGATCTTTCCCAGCGCCGCATGCGATCCAGGTCTGCATTGACCTTAGCCAGACCAGCAGAGATGATGTTCGGAATCACCTCTAAATCAAGGTGCTCGTCATGAATGTCGCGTAATTCGGCCTTGGTCTCGCCAATGACCATGCCGTTGGCACAAATGAAACGAAACCAACCCAGCAATATGACCAATCGGCTTGACCCATCTACAGAATTGAAACACTCGAGCCGCAGGGCCATCTTGTTTCCATCACCCGGACTGTGTGAAAAGCTCTCGGGAAAATAGGCGCGAAAATTCATCCATTCACCCAGCGGAGTCAGACCAACTTCACAACGCAAAACACTGGGGTCGACCTGGTGCGCACGCAATCCACGAAGGCACATCTCAACAACGTCCGCATGTTGAGCCAATCGGTACGTGTTGGACACAACTCCAACAGGTATTCGCTGTTCTGTAACGTTGATGGGCAGCCTGACCACTGTGCGAATGTGAGGGTTGGCGGGGCCATCGGGGGCTGACTTGAAGTCTTCGACGGCAAATCTCGGGATTCGTTTGGCCAATGCATCCCACCGCCCAGCCATAAAGCTTGCATCGCGCGCTCGCCAACGAACCGTTTCATCGGTGAGTTCCACTGGCTCCTCAGAGTTCGACGAAATCACAGCTTGATCAGAAAACAAATTCATTTTTGTTCTTTCAGTTTTCAAAGAGCGCACCTTGCGACTCAACCGGTTTGGGCACGCTGGCGGCGACTGCTTCGATGCCGGTCCAACTTGTGATCAGTTCGTTGTATGCCCGGGCATCTTCCGCTTGGCCTAAGCGTTCGCAAAGGGTATAGAGGCGATAGGCGAGCTGGCGCACGGCTTCGGCCTTGCCACCAAGGGCAGCCAGCAGAGCACCAGAGGCCGCTTCACCGCCTTGTTTAAGAGCACGGACGAGCTGGTGCAGGGCTTCCCAAACTGGAGTGCGGGCATCAGTGCGTGGATCCCAATCGGTAGGATATTCAGCCCACTTGAGCAAGCGTACTTTGCCGCTGCCACTTTGAAGCACACCAGCTTCCTTCATGGCATCAACGCTGGTGGATTTGGATCGTGCTAGAACATCTGCCTCGCCAAAAATGCTCTCCGCCCATCCGTGTTGCTCGAACCAGTGCAGGCAGAACTGAGTGTCAGCATCGAAGTCGTCTTCAGCCAAAAATCGGTTGATGAGCTGCAGGGCGGTGCGCACGCTCATGGGAGAGCCGTCGGCCTCTAGCACGGCCGCATATTTGGAGAAGACTGCCATGCCAGGCCCTATGATGGCCTGAGAAAGGTCCACTGGGGCGACGGGCGAACGCTCGTCGCCTGATCCTTTGGTCATCTCGTCGAGTGCCTCGGGCAGTACTCCATTCAATTCGCGAATAAACTCTCGGCGGGAAGTAGTCTGTGCATCATTCGCCCGTTTTCGGCAGACCAAAATGATTGATGAAGCCAAAGCATTAAACCCGTTTTGAATCGTGCGCCCCTCCTTTTCCGTACGCATAGGCCAGGTACCCACCACGCAAAATCCCGCGCTGTAAACTGCTTCGAGAAACGTTTCCCACCCTGACGAAGATGTGCCGGAAACGGATTTGGTTTCGGACTGCTTGAAAGCGTAGTAAATCGTCACAGGAAACGCTGGATGCGACTGGTCAGCGAGACGGTTCATGACATGAGTCATGCCATTGACGAAATAGTCTTCAGCCTTCTGTTTGCTGCCGTGTCGGTATGGCAGTGCAACTAGTTCTTCAACTTTTGGTACTGCTATCGTCGTAAATAAGTCTGGGTACACCGTTCGCAGCGAGCGTCTAAGCCAAACGTAGAAAAAATCAGATAGATCTGCATATCCAATATTGTCGTAATACGGAGGATCGGTAGATATCACTTTGCCGAAAGAGATGTCTTGAAAACGGGCATCCGCTTGCTGTGCGTGGCCGGTCTTTCCTGCTACAAATTGATCAACAACGTCTGCAACCCAATCAATGCCACCATCCCAATTCCCGCTCATTTTTTCAAGCGGATGAACTTCAATATAGTCCCAAGACATAGGAATGGAGTGTCTGGAAAAGATCCCTCCGACGCTACCGCCTTTAACATTCCAATGACAAATAGTGTTGTTGTAGCTCGCGAGAC
>JBIKZP010000087.1:0-7577 GCA_044354655.1 Rhodoferax sp.
ATCGGTCGCACCAAGTAACTTGATACTCATAAAGTCATCTCCATATTAAATTTGGGTTCGGATGTGGGGCGAGCGGGCATACAGCGCCACCATGGGCACGATCAGCAGTCCAAATATGAACTGCTGCCATTCAAATTTCAGACCCATGCCCACGAGAAATGAGGTCAGCACTTGCAGCACCAGCACACCGATGACGGTAAAGCCATAGCCACCTTGGCCACCCAGTAATGAGGTTCCGCCCATCACCACAGCAGCCAGAGTCATGAACAAATAGGGCTGCCCCACACCGATGAAGCCACCACCGCTCCAGCCAAGCAGGAGAATGCCCGTCAGCGCCGAGACCGTCCCGCTGACCATGTAAGCACCGACCCAATAGCGTCGCTCGCTGATGGATAGGCGCGACGCAGATGTGCGGTTGCCCCCCAGCGCATATAGGAAGCGGCCATAGACCGTATTGCGCATGCCGAAGATCAGGACGATTGCCACTACCGCCCAGATCAGGATCACCGGCGGAATCGAGATTCCAAAAGTGACGCCATTCATGGCCGCCAGGTTTTTAAGCCAGTCCGGGACGACTCCAAACACATTGCCGGCAAACGCACTGCCGATGCTGGTCATGATCTGCGTCAGTCCCGAAACCGCAAAGCCCACGCCCAGTGTCAAAATCAAGGCCTGACCTTGCAGGCGAAAGCTCAGGATTCCATTGATCCAGCCAATCAACGCTCCCAAGAGTAGAACGATGATCACCGCAAGCCACGGATAAAAGCCCAGCCCGATCAGGTACAGCAGAAATACATTGGACGCACCAATGACAAACGGTATGGAGAGATCCAGGCCACCCAGCAGGGCCACGAGCGTCTGTCCCACGCAGGCAAGCCCCAGAAACGACGCGAACAGCAGCATCGACTTGATATTTGCGCTGGACGAAAAACCTTCAATGAAAATGGACCCCACGGTGAACATGGTGAGTAGCACCATCAAACCGATGAACGCACTGCGGTTGTCCACGAACATCTGGCTGACCTGCACCGTAAATACCAGCAGAGCACACAGAACCAGAAAGGTGATGATGTTGAGTCCGTTGAAAAAACCCGGCACAGTGGCCGAGGCAATCAGGAATATCCCGAGAATGACCAACAGCGACGCGATGAGCTTGCGCAACCTGTAGACAAAGGCTTTGAACAACGCCAAGCCACTAGGCCCCTGCGTGCCTTCTTCGCGGCCAAACTTGGCGTGCGGCGCTACATAGGCGTTCCATGTCCAGATCACCAGCGCGAAGGTGGCTGCGGTATAGAAGATCAGTTGCTGCAGAGCAACCTGCTGCACCAGTCCCAAAATAAATCCGAGTCCTGCAATCAAAATGGCAATGATTAGCCCCACCCATTGCAGCGAGGAAATGCGCGCGTCGACCGAACGGCGTGAGCCGCCTTCGCTACTCATACGTGCTCCTTGATCTGGTCATATATTGCAACTGTCTGCGTCGGCAAAGTGGTGTACTCCCAAGCCAGGTAGGCGGTCAGGACTAGCGCGGTGACCAGCACAAAGACCATGCGCATGGACATGCGCCGCTGGCGCGTTTGCAACACCACAGCCCTGGCAATGATCAGCAGCGACACCGCCAGCAGAATGATCAGCGCGATGGGCTTGGCAAGCTTGCTGTCGGTGGCTGTTGTGCCGCTGGTAACAACACCCTCGAGAAAGAAGCCCGTTGGCGCAGGATGTACCGGGCTGGCCGCCAGTTCGGTCGACACGGTAGCAACGGGCGGTGCTTGTGTTGGCACCTGCGCTGCTTCCTGGGAGGCCTGATTGTCCGGTGCCGGGGTTGTTTCCACCACCGATGAGCGCTGCTCTTGCGTAAGCGCAGAAGGCTGCGCATAGTCGTACTTGGCGTGCAGGATCACGCCGGCAAACAAAATACTCAGCCCGATGAAGATCAGGGTGGGTGATATGTTTTTGATGCGGGTTTGAATCCAGGGGATCGCCACAGTCAGGAGCAAGGACAGCACCAAAATAACTCCATAGGCCAGGTCGGTAACGAAACCTTGCACCGCGCCAAAACTGAAGGTGGCCAGCACATAACCAATCAGGAAGAGGTTTACCGCACCGAGCAACGAACCAATAACACCACCACGCCCGCCCGCCAGACTTGTTCCCCCCAGCACCAGCGCGGTGACTGAAATCAGCGTGTATGTCGTACCTTGCGTCGGATCACCGGAGCCGATCAGGGCGGTATAGGTCAATGCGGCCAGCGCGCTGAAAACTCCCGAAATGCAATGGGCGCCAATACGCACGATAGTGATGCGCACGCCACTGGTGTAAGCCGCGCGTTCATCGGAACCCATCAAACGCAAATGCCCGTAAAACGCAGTGCTGGTAAAGATCAGCCAAGCAGCCGTGCTGAGAACCAGAATGACGAGAATCGGCGAGTAGATCGTGGTGCCCAGTCCCCACGACGACATCCACTCGGGCGCGACGCCACCCGGTCGAGGCAGTATCACCAGATTGATGCCCGAGAGCGCCAGGTAGCCGCTGAGCGCGACGATGATGGGCTGCACACGCACATAGATGATGATGAATGCCATCAGCAGCTGGTACGCCACACCAACAAAAATAGCGTACAAGAAGAACGTGATTGGCGACTCCAGTGCACCAGCGCCGTGGAGCACAACCAGCGTTACGTTGATAAATCCCATAAGTGGCCCGACCGACAGATCGACCGTGCCGCGCCCAGCAATCGCCAAAGCCATCAAGGCGTAGGTCGCCAGCGCCAGGGGCGCCATGACAATAACCGCACTGCCGATACCGGCGGGCGATATCAGGTTGGGGCTGCGCAGCACAGCAATGATGAGCAATAGGAAGAGCAGCAATATCGGCACCAGCATGTGGGTGCTGGACGATGATCCGTCGGAAGCTTCCGTGCTGGATTCGCTCATTTTCCTTTGCCCTTGTGGTCGCCGTACTCGACGATCTTGATACCGGTGTGGTTCACGCTCGCCGCGGACGGAGCCGCGCTGGCTTGGTCATTGCCAAACTCCACGATCTTGATTGGTGCCTTGACACCAGCTTTGTCACCATCCGATTCGGGCTTGATGGTGCGGGTGTCCAGGGCTTTGATGTTGCTTGCTTGCCCGCCGTGCGCTGTCGCCTTGGCCAAACTGCTGGCTGGCCCAGTGTTGAACTCCAAAATTTTGATGGGTCCTACTCGGGACGCAGAAGCAGGTGAGGTCACTGGCATCTCATCAGCGCTGCGTTGTGAGCGCGCCGGGCGGGTCAGTGCCTCGAACGGCGTCGCAGAACTCGCCCTCTCGCCGCTATCAGCGGCATCCTTCTTTTTGTCAAAGCTGGGATAGGGACTGGTGCGGGACTTCCAGCTGCTGGCGTCACCTTGACCTTGCGGTTTCGCGTGGTCATCAAATTCAACGATCTTCATGGCATGGTCCTCGGAGGCTTCGTCGTCATCAGTTGGGTGGCTCTGGTTGGTGCGGGTCTGGCCAAACATGGACTCAAGGATGGCAGTGGGATGGATTTCGCTTCCCTTGAATTCATCAAAAACACTGCCATTTCTGAACACCACCACGCGTGCGCAAAAGCCCACAAACTCTTCGATTTCACTGGAGAGATAAATCACCGACTTGCCGGTTGCCGCAAAGTCGCGCAAGTGTTTGTAGAGTTCGGCTTTTGCGCCGACATCAATCCCGCGCGCGGGATCATTGAGAATCAAAATATCCGGGTTCAATGCGAATGCGCGGCCGATCAGCACTTTTTGCTGATTGCCGCCGCTGAGCGACGTGATCTTGTTGGTGCGCTCGCCCATGCGGATGGCCAGACGCTCCACCTCCCAGTCGAACGTACCCACAAGGCCATCCCAGCCGATGATGCCCAGCCAGCCACCACGGGTCTTGCGGCGGTACAGCGGCATCAGCAAATTTTCATAAATGCTCAGATTGGCAAAAATGCCTTCTCGCTTGCGATCACCTGATACATAACAAACACCGTGGTCCACCGCAGATTTCAGTCCTTCTATTTCCACGAAATCACCCCGTTTATTGCGCACCAACGGGGCTGTGGAAATGGAGGGATCCACGCCAGCCAGCATGCGCACAAACTCGCTTTGACCTTGACCGTCCAGACCGGCAACACCCAAGATTTCGCCCTGGCGCAAGCTGCAGTTCGTTGGGCGGCTGTCGGGCCAGACTTTCATTTTCCGGGAACGCAGCACCACTGCGCCGAGTTGGGCTGCACCCTGCGAATGGCTTTTTTCTTCTGCAACCGGATTTTTACCGGTCATGAGACGCAGGAGATTCTTTTCAGTAATTTCGCTTTTTTCCAATATACCGACGTCCTGTCCATCGCGCAGAACCGTTGCGCGATCACAGATGCGGATCAACTCGGCAATGCGGTGGGTCACGATGATGACTGCGCAGCCCGAGTCGCGCAGCTCACGCATCTTTCCAAAGAGGCGCTCGGTGGAGTCCAAGTCCAGCGCGGCGGACGATTCGTCCAATATCAGGACACGGGGCTTACACAATAAAGCGCGCCCGATGGTGATCCACTGCTTGATATTCAAAGGCAACAAGCCCACCAGCATGTCGGGGTCGATAGGCATACCCGCCAAGGAGCGCATCAGCGTTTTGGCGGTATCGTATTTTTCTTGCTTGCCCAGCGTGCGGGACCACAGGCTGTCGGAACCCATGTAGAGGTTTTCCAGTACCGAGCATTCGTCTGCCACCAGTACTTCCTGGAATACCGTGGCAATGCCTGCAGCCCGCGCCTCATGCGGCGCCGCCGGGCTCAAACCCATGACGGAGACCTGCCCAGAATCCACCGGAACAACTCCGGAAATCACCTTGGCCAACGTACTTTTTCCACATCCATTGCCGCCCACAATGGCATGAATTTCACCCATCTTGGCGTGGAAATTAACCCCGCGAAGTGCCTGCGTGGACCCAAACGACTTTTTGACACCGACGATGGCGATCCCTGGCTCGGCCATAGGAGGCGCAGCCGATGTGTGCATTGCACTGGGATTTGAAGGGGTCAGTAGGCTCACGGCAGTGGAACTAGTGGGGGAGAACTAAAGAAATGTGGACGAACGATCCCACTGCCCTCCCGGTCGGACGCTAGATCTGACCGGGAGGGTTGCAGCAAGATCGATCGGGTCGATCTAGATTTGCTTACTTCTTGAACTTGGTTGGATCTGCTGGACGCATGAAAAACTGGTCCAGATACGCCTGACTGCTGCCCCAGCGGTCGGTGCCCACGTTGACCCACTTATCGGAGTCCTGGCTGCAATCTTCGGGCACCATTTTTTTCACGTCGTCATAGGTAAATTTAATGGGATCCACCAGCACGGATTGCATCTTTGGACCTTGGCCCTGCAGCGTGCGCATCATGATGTTCCAGGCCAATTCGATGTCATCCCCTGGAGGCCAAACTTGAATGGCAGCGCTAATGAAGCTGGGGTTCTTGCGCCAGTAGCACAACGCACCCACTTCACCACCAATAGCAATCGGAATCATTTTGCGGCCAGACTGCTGCACAGCGCGCAAAACACCCAACTCAGCAGCCGACTGAACGACGATGCCATCGAGCTGGCCGGGGTTGGTCGATAGCCATTTCTGCACTTCCGCCTGAGCCACCTGGTCGGTCCACATACCAGCCACGTCACCTACGATCTTGACACCTGGGAATGTTGCCAATCCGGCCTTGATGCCGCGGTCCTGCGAATCCGAACCCGATGTGCCGGGAATGCCTTGCACCACCAGAACGTTGCCCTTGCCCTTGAGCTCATTGCCCATCCACAACCCCAGATCTTTGCCCGCAACCTGGTAGTTCACGGAGGAATTAACGGAGTAAGGAGATGTGAGATAGCCTGTAAACGAGAACGTTGGAACGCCCTTGTCATAGGCGTACTTGACCGTCTGGTTCAAGGCAGTCGGGTTGGAGCAGCACACGATGATGGCGTCTACACCCTGATCGACCAACTGGCGCATTTGCTGGATTTGGGTCGCATCTTTCAGGTTGGACTGGGTAATGATCACTTCCTTGATCAAGCCCATCTTTTTCCACTTGGGGATGATGTCGGTCTGCAGTCGGTCCATAGCAGCAGCGCGCCAAGTGTTGCCTGCGTAAGAGCTGGCATAGCCGATAGTCCAGGGTGGTCCCTTTTTCGGCTTCCAGTCCCGATAGGCACTGGGCCCAACGGGCTGCGCCGGGTCCAGAACATCTTTGGAATACAAACGTTTTGCGACTTCCGGCGTAATTTCATCCACACCGGCCGCATGCGCAACGCCTGCAACCAAAAGAACCGACGAAGCGCATAGCGCCAGATTCCGTTTCATGCCTAGTTTCATCATGTCTCCTGATCTTTATCCCGCGAACACTGCGGGTGTTGGTTGGCTGTACACACTCTTCTGCTATCACCACTGAATATTAGCTATTTATTTGCAGCAAATATTGTGCAAATTCCGTGCAAATAGTTAGTAATTACCCTATGGAATTTTTAAAATTAATGATTTTTCGTTGAATACATGGCGATTAATGATTCTTCCTATTGCTAGTCGCGAGGCAATTGATTACATTTTTAGAAATTTGAAGCTTGTATTGCATGTGATTTGCGCAAATTTTGCAAACTACATGGTGCATTTACCCTAATTCAACTCGATCGAGTCTCAGCATCCAAGCGGATGAGAAATGTGAGCAATTCATGAAAAATACGAGCGGAAAGAAACAAGTCAGGCTACAAGACATTGCCGAAAAGGTGAATTTGTCGGTGGCCACGGTATCGCGTTCACTTGCCGGACACACGTCTATCAGCGAAGAGGCCCGCGCGGCCGTTCAGAAAGCCGCCATGGATCTAGGCTATGTGGCGTTCGCGCACGGCGCACGCAAGCCACGCCATGCAACCCGCACCATCGGTGTCCTGGTGAGCGCCTACGAGTTCCACAACCGCTTCGTCACACTGCTGCTGGAAAACATTCACCGCGACCTCCTGGAGTCAGGATTCCATGTGCTGGTGATGCTCGACCCGATCAACTCCACGAATGACATCAACCACCTTGCGGCCTTTCGCCCGATGATCGATGGCTACCTGGAGGGCATGATCCTGATGTCGGTCACCACCGACTCCATATTGGTGGGCGAGCTCCAAAGGCTAGGCATGCCGGTGGTCCTGGCCATGCGCTCAGTGGACAACCCCACGGTCGATGTCGTGGAAGCCGACAACGTGCGGGGTGGCGCAGAAATCATGCAACACCTTTACGAACTAGGGCACCGCCGCATCGGCCTGGTCATGGGTACCCAACAAGCGTCCACCAGCCGCGACCGCGCCCTTGGAGCGATTGATTTTCTACGCTCCAAAGGAATTGGTCCCGAAGACACGCCCATCATGTGGAACGCATTTACCTTCGACACGGGTTACTCCGGTGCCACCCAGTTGCTGGAGGTGAACCCCCGCGTCAGCGCCATCATGGCCGGTGCTGACTCCATTGCCATGGGGGTTCTGGAGGCTGCGCACTGCAAGGGCTTCTCTGTACCCGGACAGGTCTCTGTGGCAGGGTTCGATGACGTACAGCTCT
>JBIKZP010000504.1:0-2504 GCA_044354655.1 Rhodoferax sp.
AGGTTTCAGCCGAACCCACCAAAGGGTGCGCGGCAATGGTTTCAAAACACTGCGCCAGGTAGGGGCCAATGTCATCGCGCACGCGTTGCGGCAACTGTTCAGCCTCCATGATGGCCACATTAGCCAACCCCACCGCGCAGGCCACCGGGTGGCCGCTGTAGGTGTAGCCATGCGTGAACTCACCGCCCTTCTCTATCAGCACTTTGGCGACCCGGTCGCCCACCATGACGCCGCCCAAGGGAATGTAGCCACTGGTAATGGCCTTGGCAAAAGTCACCAAGTCAGGCTTGTAACCAAATTTTTCATAGCCAAACCAAGTGCCCAGCCGTCCAAAGGCACAAATCACTTCGTCGCTGATCAGCAAAATGCCATATTTATCAACAATGCGTTGAATCTCCGCCCAGTAGGTGGCCGGCGGAATGATGACGCCGCCGGCCCCCTGAACAGGCTCGGCAATGAAGGCCGCCACCTTGTCAGGGCCCACCTCCAGAATCTTGGCCTCTAGCCAACCCGCCGCACGAATGCCGAAGTCGTCCGAACTCTCCTGCGGCAGCCCTTTCTCAAAGTAATAGGGTTGCTCAATGTGGGTGATGTTCGGGATAGGCAAATCGCCCTGCGCGTGCATACCGGTCATGCCCCCCAGGGAGGCGCCCGCCATGGTGCTGCCGTGGTAAGCGTTGAAACGGCTGATGATGACCTTGCGCTGGGGTTGCCCCAGCAGGTCCCAGTAGCGCCGCACCATGCGCACATTGGAGTCGTTGCTTTCGCTGCCGCTGGAGGAATAAAACACATGCTGAAAACTGCGGTCGCCCACATCAGGCGCCAGTTCTGCCAGTTTGGCGGCCAGCTGTACCGCCGGCACATTGGTGGTCTGGAAAAAGCTGTTGTAGTAAGGCAGTGTCATCATCTGATGGTGCGCAGCATCGGCCAAGGCCTTGCGACCGTACCCGACGTTGACGCACCACAGACCACTCATGGCATCCAAGATGCGCTTACCTTCAGAATCCCACACGTAAATGCCTTCACCGCGCACCATCACGCGAGCGCCATGGCTAGCCAAGTCTTTGAAGTCGGTGAAGGGGTGCAAAAAGTGGGCTGCATCCAGCGCCTGAATCTTGGCCGTGTCGATAACTGGTTCCATTCAATCTCCCTTGCTTGATTTGAAAAATTTTAAACGTGTAACAAAAGATGCTCGCGCTCCCATGGCGAGATGACTTTCATGAATTCGTCAAATTCCAGTTCCTTGATTTCAGCGTACACGGTGATGAACTCTTTGCCCAGTATTTCATGCAAATCCGACTCCTTGCGCAACCAGTCCAGCGCTTCACCCAGGCTGCGTGGCAAAGAATACGGCGACAAGTAGGCGTCACCGCGCATCTCGGCCTTGGGTTTGATCTTGTTTTTCAAACCCAGGTAGCCGCAGGCCAGCGTCATGGCCAGCGCGACGTAGGGGTTGGCGTCAGCGCCGATGACCCGGTTTTCCACGCGCCGGGCCTCGGGCGAAGAAATGGGCGACCGAATGCCCACGGTGCGGTTGTCGTAACCCCATTCAATGTTGATGGGCGCGGCCGTGTTGCGCGACAAGCGGCGATAACTGTTGACGTAGGGTGCCACCAGCACCATGGCCGCCGGTATGTAGCGTTGCAAGCCACCTATGTAATGCATGAAGGCTTCTGAGGGGGTACCGTCTTCGTTGCTGAAAATATTTTTCCCCGTGGCAACGTTCAGAATACTTTGGTGAACATGCATGGCGCTGCCAGGCTCACTCGCTATGGGCTTGGCCATGAAGGTGGCGTACATGTCATGGCGTAAAGCAGCCTCGCGCACCGTCCGCTTGAAAAAGAACACCTCGTCCGCCAGGCCCATGGGTTCGGCGTGGAAGAAGTTGATCTCCATCTGGCCCGCGCCGACCTCGTGAATCAAGGTGTCAACGTTGAGTTCCATCTTTTCGCAGTAGTCGAAAATTTCTTCAAAGAGCGGGTCGAACTCATTGACGGCATCAATACTGTAGGCTTGACGCGAGGTTTCTGCGCGGCCGCTGCGGCCAATTGGCGATTTGAGCAGGGTGTTGGGGTCGGTATTGCGCGCGGTCAGATAAAACTCCAGCTCGGGCGCCACAATGGGCTGCAAACCCTCCGCGGCAAACAGCTCGCAAACGCGGCGAAGCACCGAGCGTGGTGCAAATGACACCAAATTTCCTTTGTGGTCAAAGCAGTCGTGAATGACTTGCGCAGTGGGGTCGGTGGCCCAGGGCACGATGCGCACAGTGGAGGCATCCGGGCGCAACTGCATGTCCTTATCGGTGGGGTCAATCACGTCGTAGTACGGGCCGCTTTCAGGAAACTCGCCGGTGACCCCCATCGCCACAATCGCTTGGGGCAGACGCATGCCGCGGTCTTCGGTGAACTTGGCACGGGGCAGAATTTTGCCGCGCGCCACACCCGTCAAGTCGGGCACCAGGCACTCCACCTCGGTGACGCGACGCTCGTTGAGCCACTGCTCCA
>JBIKZP010000088.1:0-7566 GCA_044354655.1 Rhodoferax sp.
TTGGCCTAACAGCCACCGCCCTTTTGCCAGCGCCGTGACTGCGCCTGGCCACAAACCGCCCATCGCCTGAACCCCTAGCCAGAGGTTCGTCCGCCAGCCGCCAAAACGACGGCCTGGCGTGCGGCTATGATGCCTGCATCACTCCCATGACTTGTTCAGGAGCTTTCCTTGAGAAAAAAATTAATCGTTCTGTGCGCGCTCGCCAGCCTGCACGGCTGGCCTGTGGCGCAAGTTCTGTCCCCATCGGGTGCGCCCAATCCACGCCCCGCAAACCAGCCAAAGGCCAAACCGGCCTGGGTGCTGGAGCCCACCGAAAACCAGGCCAGAACGCCCGCCATCACCCTGGAAAATTGGGTGAAGGCCAACGCCGAGGTGGGCAAAAACCTGCGCGGCCATGCCGACCTTCTGGAGCAGGAGGCTCTGGACATGGGTGTGGCCACGGCGCCAATGCCCCAACCCCAGCCCCCGTTGACGCTTGAACCACTGAGCCTGAACCAGGCCGTCAAGCTGGCTGTGAAAAATCAACCCGAATGGCGCGCTAGCACCACCCTGAACCTCTTGGAAAAAGCCGCACTGGACCAACAGGTACTGCTGCTAAGCCACCGTGTGCACCGCGCCTGGGTTGAAGCTGTCAGCGCGCACCTCAGTGCCAACCAGCTGCAACAGGTGTGGGAAGCGGCCCAGGTGAGTGCCGAACTGGCGCAGCGCATGGTGCAGGTGGGCAACTGGAGCAAAGTTCAAGCGGCGCAGGCCCTGCTGACCCAGGCCGGTGCTGCGCAACAGCTGGCCATGGCGCGCCTTCAGGCCTTCAGCGCGCGTGAGCGCCTGGTACGCGTGCTCGGCGTGTCTGGCCCAGACGCCCAATTCACCCTGGTGCCAAGCTTGCCCAAGCTGCCTGTCAACGCGCTTGGCTTGAAAGGTATTGAAGAGGTGGAAGACCTTGCCCTGCGCAACAGCCCGGCGCTAGCGCTTGCACGCACCACGGCTGCGCGCGAAAGCGCTGGCGTGAGCGCCTCAGACTTGCTGGCCTGGCCTTTGGCGGTTGCGGCTGATCTGCAAGACTGGCCAAGCCCTGAAACCAAAGCAGGGGCAGACGTCAGCACGCCGGCCCTGAGCCCGCTGCCGACCCAGGCGCCAGTTCGCCAACGGCGGGTGCCTGCCAGCACGCACGAACTCGACAATGCCGCGCTCGCAAACCGCCAGGCGCAGCGGCTTGAGGCCGACATCCGCAGCCTGGCACGGGAGGCGTATTTCCGTTACCGCACGGCTTTTGAGCTGGCCAAACATCAGCGCGACACCGTGCTGGTTCTGCAAACCCTGCAGCAGGACGAAACCCAGGTGCGCTACAACGGCATGCTGCAAAGCACCTGGGACTTGCTGGCCAGCGCCCAGGTGCGCTTGCAAAGCGTGAACACGGCCCAACTGGCCGAGCGTGACTTTTGGCTGGCCCACACCGATTTGCAGGCCGTGCTGGCTGGCGCCGTTGTCAGCTTTTCTGGCGAGGCCAGCCCTGCAGGGCAGGTCACCAACGCAGCCCAAGGACACTAAACACCATGAACACCATGAACAAGCCCCTTCCCAGACGACAATTTTTCAAAGGTGCCGCAGTCTCAGCTGTCGCCGTCGCGGCGGCCAGCGTCAGCCGCGTGGCCATGGCGGCCCTGCCGGAACCGGTCACCATGACGCAGGCCAGCACCGCGGCGCCACGGGTGCCGCCCAACGGACGCCCTTACAACCCGGTCGTCACGCTCAACGGCTGGACCGCGCCCTGGCGCATGAACCAGGGCGTCAAAGAATTTCATCTGGTGGCCGAGCCCGTGCTGCGCGAGATTGCGCCTGGCATGAACGCCACGCTGTGGGGCTATAACGGCCAAAGCCCCGGCCCGACGATTGAGGTGGTGGAAGGCGACCGCGTGCGCGTGTTTGTCACCAACAAACTGCCCGAACACACCACCATGCACTGGCATGGCCAACGCCTGCCCAACGGCATGGACGGTGTGGGAGGTTTGACGCAACCGCAAATTCCGGTAGGAAAAACCTTTGTCTACGAGTTTGAGGCACGCCGCCCAGGCACGTTCATGTACCACCCGCATGCGGATGAGATGACGCAAATGGCCATGGGCATGATGGGCTTTTGGGTGACCCACCCCAAAACCCGGCATCCCCTGATTGACGAGGTGCAACGCGACTTTTGCTTTTTGCTCAACGCTTACGACGTGGAGCCTGGCGCCAGCACGCCCAAAGTCAACACCATGCTCGACTTCAACTTGTGGACCTGGAACAGCCGTGCCTTCCCCGGCATTGACTCGCTCAACGTCCGTTTGGGCGACAAGGTTCGCATTCGGGTGGGCAACCTGACCATGACCAACCACCCCATCCACCTGCACGGCCACGAGTTTGTGGTAACCGGCAGCGACGGTGGCCCGTGGCCTCAGGCCGCCCGCGTGCCCGAGGTCACCACCGACGTGGCGGTGGGCCAAATGCGCCAGCTGGAGTTTGTGGCCGACGAGCCCGGCGACTGGGCGTTCCATTGCCACAAGAGCCACCACACCATGAACGCCATGGGCCACAACGTACCCACACTGATAGGCGTGGAGCACCGCGGCCTGGTGCAAAAAATCCAGAAGATCATTCCCGATTACATGGTGATGGGTGAAAGAGGCATGGCCGATATGGGTGCCATGGAAATGCCCCTGCCCGACAACACCTTGCCCATGATGACGGGCACTGGCCCCTACGGCCCCATCGAAATGGGCGGCATGTTTACCACGCTCAAGGTGCGAAAGAACCAGCCAGCGGGTGACTACAGCGACCCAGGCGACTATGTCATGCCTGCCGGCACACAGGCCTATGCGTGGACCGGCCAAACGCTGCAAGCCCCCCAAGCCACCGCCCAACCCGCAGGTCAATCGCCGGTGGAATTGCGGGTCAAAAAACCCGGCACATCTGAACACCAACACTGAAAGACCCCCTATGAAAACACTTCAACTTCTGGCTTTGTCTGCCCTGCTGGCCTGCTCGGGCACCGCGTTTGCGCACAATGCTGCACACAAGACAACGTCCCAACTGCCCGCTGAACAAAAAGACTGGGGTATCGCGGGCAACGCCAAGGCAGTCACACGCACCCTCACCATCACCATGGCGGACACCATGCGCTTCACCCCTGCCCTCATCGAGGTCAAACAAGGTGAAACCATCAAGCTGGTGGTAAAAAACTCGGGCAAAGTACTGCACGAATTGGTGATTGGCACAAAAACCGAGCTCGACGCCCACGCCGCCCTGATGGCGAAATTTCCGGACATGGCCCACGACGAGCCCTACATGGCCCACGTGTCGCCGGGTAAAAGCAGCCCCTTGATCTGGACCTTCAATCGGGTGGGTGAATTTGACTTTGCCTGCCTGATCGCCGGACATTACCAAAGCGGCATGGTGGGGAAAATTCGCGTGGTCGCCAAATAACTCACTGTTGTATCAAGGAAATCACTATGCAAAAACGATGTTTTCTAAATGCGGCATTGGCGTTCATCGGCACCACTGCCATGGGTGTTCCTTTGGCTACCCTGGCTAAAGCAAAGCCCAAGATCGAGGTCTGGAAAACGGCAAGTTGCGGTTGCTGTCATGACTGGGTCAAGCACATGGAAACGAATGGCTTCGAGCTGAAAGTAAACGACATTACCGATGCTGCCAAAAGCACTCTGCGGGCGCAACTTGGATTAGCTGAAAAATATGGTTCATGCCACACTGCACTCATCAATGGCTACGTGCTTGAAGGCCATGTGCCGGCCAAAGAGGTGCACCGCTTACTGAAAGAGCGACCCAAGGCCTTGGGTCTGTCGGTGCCCGGCATGACCATAGGCTCCCCCGGTATGGATGGCCCCGACTACAAGGGCCGAAAAGATCCCTATTCCGTCCTGCTGGTGCAGCGCAACGGAAGCTCAACAAGCTACCAAGCCTACCTTTAAAGAAAGCCAGCAATGAAAAAACTCTTTTTCATGACACTCATTGGCCTGTTGACCATCTGCAGCCACGTCACTGCCCAAACCACCAAAGAAACGACTGGGACGGCCAACGTCAGCCCAAGCGCGCCCGCCCCACAAGCCGAGACGAGCGAGGCTGAGGTTCGCAAGGTGGACCTTGGCGCCGGCAAGGTCACGCTCAGGCACGGTGAGATCAAAAACCTCGGCATGCCTCCCATGACCATGGTGTTTCAGGTGAAAGACAGGGCCTTCTTGAACGGCCTCAAAGCAGGCGACTCGGTGAAATTTACCGCCGACAAGATCAAGGGGGCCTACACGGTGCTGTCAATAGAAGTCGTTCAATAGCCGTTAGTATTTGGGGCATGAACGCACACCCCCCCTCTCAAAGCGCCATAACCCAGGTGGCTGGCATAGAAGTCGGCCACTTCACCGACAGCCGCCGTCCGACCGGATGCACCGTCATCATTGCCCGCGAAGGCGCGGTGGCGGGGGTTGATGTGCGGGGTGCGGCGCCCGGCACCCGTGAGACTGACTTGCTGCACCCGTCAAACCTGGTCGAACGCGTGCACGCCATCACCTTATCGGGGGGCAGCGCCTGGGGGCTGGACGCTGCCAGTGGCGTGATGCAATGGCTTGAAGAACAAGGCATTGGCCTGCCCGTGGGCTTTGGCTTGGTGCCCATCGTGCCGGCCGCGGTGCTGTTTGACCTGCCGGTGGGCGACCATCGCATCCGGCCCGATGCCGCTGCAGGCTATGCCGCCTGCCAGGCCGCAAGCAAAGCGATACCCGCCCAAGGCAATGTGGGGGCGGGAGCTGGCGCACTGGTGGGCAAAATTTTTGGACTTGAAAACGCCATGCGGGGCGGTGTGGGCAGTGCGTCTTTGACGGTGGACGGCATCACGGTGGGGGCCATCGTGGCCTGCAATGCCGTAGGCGATGTACTGGACCCGGCTACCGGTCAAATTTTGGCCGGTGCGCGGGGGCCGGATGGCCGCTTGCGCAACAGCCGGCAGGCCTTGTTGGCCGGCCAGTCGCCCAAGTCGGTACTGGCGGGCACCAACACCACCATTGGCGTGGTGGCTACTGACGCTATGTTGAGCAAACCCCAGGCGCACCGCCTGGCACAAGTGGCACACGACGGGCTGGCGCGCAGTATCAACCCGGTGCACACCCAATCAGACGGCGATACCTTGTTTGCACTGGGCACCGGTCAGAGTGGCAAGACCGCCGGCATGTTGCTGCTGAGCACGCTGGCCGCCGAGGTGACGGCGCTGGCCGTGGTTCGGGCCATTCGCGCCGCCCAGGGCCTGTCGCTCAATGGCCAGTATTGGCCCGCAGCGGCGGACCTGGCTGCGCTTACTTCAGCGCCTTGAAACGCATGCGCTTGGGCTTGGCACCCTCTTCACCCAGACGTTTCTTCTTGTCGGCTTCGTACTCTTGGTAATTGCCGTCAAAGAAGGTCCATTGGCTGTCGCCTTCGCAGGCCAGGATGTGGGTCGCAATACGGTCCAGAAACCAGCGGTCGTGGCTGATCACCATCAAGGAGCCGGCAAACTCCAGCAAGGCGTCTTCCAGCGCGCGCAAGGTTTCCACGTCCAGATCATTTGACGGCTCATCGAGCATCAACACGTTGCCGCCCGCAATCAGGGTCTTGGCCAGGTGCAAACGTCCGCGCTCACCACCCGACAGGGTGCCCACGCGCTTTTGCTGGTCGGAGCCGTTGAAGTTGAAACGGCCGCAATAGGCACGGCTGGCCATCTGGAACTTGCCGACGTTCAATATGTCGAGCCCACCGGAGACGTCTTCCCAGACGGTTTTCTCGTTCGCCAGGTCGTCACGGTTCTGGTCCACAAAGGCCATCTTCACGGTAGAACCAATTTTGACCTCGCCTGAATCAGGCTTTTGCTGGCCTGAAATCATGCGGAACAGCGTGGATTTACCAGCGCCGTTGGGGCCGATGATGCCGACAATGGCGCCCGCAGGCACCTTGAAGCTCAGGTTGTCGATGAGCAAACGGTCACCAAACGACTTGCTGACATTGGTGAACTCGATAACTTCATTGCCCAGGCGCTCGGCCACGGGAATGAAGATCTCGTTGGTCTCGTTGCGCTTCTGGTATTCAAAGTCAGACAATTCTTCAAAGCGGGCCAGGCGGGCCTTGCTCTTGGCCTGACGCGCCTTGGGGTTCTGGCGCGACCATTCCAATTCTTTCTTCAGGGCTTTAGCACGGGACTCTTCGCCCTTTTGCTCTTGTGCCAAACGCTCCTGCTTTTGCTCCAGCCAGGCGCTGTAGTTGCCCTTGTACGGCATGCCGTTGCCACGGTCGAGTTCCAGAATCCACTCGGCGGCGTTGTCTAAGAAGTAACGGTCGTGGGTGATGGCTACCACGGTGCCGGGGTAGCGCTGCAAAAATTGCTCCAACCAATCTACCGATTCAGCGTCCAAGTGGTTGGTGGGCTCGTCGAGCAAGAGCATGTCGGGCTTGGACAGCAGCAAACGGCACAGGGCCACGCGGCGCTTTTCACCACCGGAGAGCAAGCCTACCTTGGCATCCCAGGGCGGCAGACGCAGGGCGTCGGCGGCAATCTCCAACTGGTGCTCGGAGTCGGTGCCGGCGCTGCCAATGATGGCTTCCATCTTGGCCTGCTCTTCAGCCAGCGCATCAAAATCGGCGTCTTCTTCGCCGTAAGCGGCGTAAATTTCTTCTAAGCGGGCTTTGGCTGTGAACACATCACCCATGCCGGCTTCGACGCTCTCTCGCACGGTCTGGTCGGGGTCGAGCTGAGGTTCCTGCGGCAGGTAGCCAATGTTCAGGCCCGCCATCGGCATGGCTTCACCTTCAAACTCTTTGTCCACACCGGCCATGATCTTGAGCAAGGTGGACTTGCCCGAGCCGTTGGTACCCAGCACGCCAATCTTGGCGCCGGGGAAGAAACTGAGCGAGATATCTTTGAGAATGAAGCGCTTGGGCGGGACAATCTTGCCGAGCCGGTTCATTGAGAAAACGTATTGAGCCATGGGTTGTACTTTCAATTTCGAAGCATTCGCGCCACACAGTGTGGCGGCGGGTAACGCGTGATTATCCCAGCTTCAAATGGAAGCTGCCTAGCTTGGTTCAGTCGTCAACCAGCACTTCGGCCCCCAAATCACCCGCAATGAGCTTGAACTGTTCCAGCGCGGCCTGAAGGTCTTCCACAATTTCCTGCGCAATCACCGCCGGGGGAGGCAGGTTGTCACTGTCGGCCAGGCTGTCGTCTTTGAGCCAAAAAATATCCAAACTGGTCTTGTCGCGGGCAGTCAGTTCGGCATAGCTGTAAGCGCGCCAGCGGCCACCGGGGTTGTTGGCGCTCCAGGTGTCGGCCCGCTTGTGGCGTTGGCCCACCTTGTAGAGCTGAACAAACTCGTCCAAGTCGGCCCGGCGTAGCGAGTTGGTTTTGAGCGTGAAATGCTTGTTGGTGCGCAGGTCGTAAATCCACAGTTTTTTCGTCCAGGGCACCTCGGAGGCGGGCTTTTTGTCAAAAAACAGCACGTTCGCCTTCACGCCCTGCGCATAAAACAGCCCCGTAGGCAGGCGCAGCAGCGTGTGCAG
>JBIKZP010000089.1:0-7534 GCA_044354655.1 Rhodoferax sp.
TCGCATTGACGCGCTCATGGCGGCCGCTGTGCGTCTGCGGGCCGAGTCACAAGGCTCGGCGCTCACCTTTCCTGATGCAATGCAAAAGCGCAGAGGCGCACTACTCCAGTCCGAGCGGGACACCTTTGAAGCCAAGCGCCGCGCCCTTGAATCGACGGTGAATGCCCAGCAGCAGGCGCTGCGGCTGGCCCAAGACGAACTCCGCATCACCGAGCCCCTGGCCGCAAAAGGACTGGTGTCTGACCTGGACGTGTTGCGCATCCAGCGTACGTTGCTAGACGCACGCAGCCGCATTACCGAAGTGCAGACCAAGTACCGCGCTGACGCCGCCGCTGAGCTGGCCCGTATTGAAGGCGAATTGGGCACACAAAACGCCACCCTGGTCGGCCGCGAAGACTCCTTCCGCCGCACTGTGCTGCGCGCTTCCAAGCGTGGCATCGTTAAAAACATCCGCGTCAACACCGTGGGTGGGGTGGTGCAACCGGGTCAGGACATCCTCGAAATTATTCCCATCGACGACTCCTTGCTGATCGAAACCCGCATCCGTCCTTCTGACATCGCCTTCCTGCGGCCGGGTATGGCGGCCACAGTGAAAATCACGGCCTACGACTCCGGCGTTTACGGCTGGCTGGACGGCCAGCTGCTGCAACTGAGCCCTGACACCTTGCGCGACGAAGTCAGGCGCGAGGAAACTTACTACCGCGTGATCGTCAAAACGCAAAGCGCAACGCTGCTTACGCCAGATGGCCGCAGCCTTCCAATCATCCCCGGCATGTTGGCGCAGGTCGACATCAAGACCGGCCAAAAATCCGTCCTTTCGTACCTGTTCAAACCAGTGCTTCGCGCCCGCGAAGCACTGCGCGAACGTTGAATCCTAAGACCTTTATGAACCAAAGCCACATTTTGTTTCCCCGACCTCAAATGCCATTGACCCCCTTGGTGTTGGCCTGCCTGCTCGGCTGGGGTCTGCAAGCCCAGGGCCAGACAGTGCCAAGGCCTGCCGCAGAAAATACCCAGTCACAGCAGCAGCAACTGCAGGCACAGAGAGATCAAACCCTAGCCAGGGTTCAAGCGGTCACGGCTGACCGGCCAGGCAGCCTGGACACGACCAACGCCCTGGCTACCCAGCGCAGCCTGAAGCCGTCAGCTAAGCCTGATGTAGCGGTCACTCCCGGGGGCCTTGTCGGCCCTCGCGATGCCAATGGTAAATGGATAGATCCCGGCATCCTCTTGCCGCCCTTGTCAGTTCGCAAGCCTGACACCGCCCGGATGGTTCGGCGCGAAGCGCCACTGCTTTCTAGTGCGCAGAGTGGGCCTGTTTTTTCGCCAGACTTCTCGCGCCAGCGTCTCAGCCTTGCGCAAATGTCAGGTCTTAAGGTGGTGGATTTGCCGCAACTGAGCGAGGCGGACCCTGAACCTATCGCCACAGTCGATGTGCCACCTGAAAAAGCACTAAAGCTCGCTGATCTGGTGCGCCTAGGCCTAGAACAAAGCCCCGTTCTGGAGCAAGCCCGCGCACTGCTGAATATTGCCACCAGCAGCCTGGACCGCAATCGGTCTGACTTTTTCCCAAGCGCGGCTCTGCGTGTTGCCTCCGGGGACGAGCTTTCTCAAGAAAACGATGTAAGCACACCCAAACACAACTACAAGACCCGTACCGTCCGGCTTACGCAGCCCATTTTTGACCTGCCGATTTACAACAACCACGCAAGCGCTAAGGCCACTGAAGAGGCTGCCCGCCTTCGCCTTTTGGCCGCGCGTGAAACGGTGGCACTGTCCGTTACCCAAGCCGTACTCAACCTGGCCAGCAGCCGCTTAACACTTAATGACGCCGACGAATTGATTCGCCAGACCAACGGCATACTGACGTACCTTGAAATCCGGGCCCAGGTCGGTGCCGCCAGCCAGGCAGACCTCGAGCGAGCCCGAAGCCGCGTGCTTTCTGCGCGCCAGACGCGCCTGGAGCAGCAAGCCACGTATAGAAGTGCCTTGCTTGAGTTGCAACGCCTGACTGGCGTTCAACCTGAAGGCCTCAGCCTGCCCTTCCTCAATGAGCTGCCAGGGCTTCCCAAAACCCTGGCCGAGCTCAACACGCTGGTGATCGATCACAGCGCCGAGCTCAAGGCCTTGCGCAGCGAGATTGCTGCACAAGAAAGCACGGTCAGAGCCGAAACATCGCGCCTGCTTCCCACAGCTAACATCAGCCTCGAGCACGATCGTAAACAAAACGTGGGCGGCATCAGCGCCCCAGCTGAAGACAATAGGGTTCTGCTCGTCATGAACTGGGGCCTGAACCTGGGCGGCAAGGAAATTTTTGCCCGCAACCAGGCCAAGGCAGAGCTCACAAATCGCAACGCCAAGCTGGACGAAGAGACGCGCCGCGCCAAGCAAGCCCTGGAGTCCGACTTTGCGCTGCTGCAGTCCACCTCGCTCCGGCTCAACGCTGCGCAAGCCGAACGCGACGCCAGCCTGATCGTTGTCAATGCCGTGCAGCAACAACTACAAGTTGGCCGCCTCGGTTCCTTGCTTGACGCATTGGACTCGAGCGAGCGTTTGTTTAGTGCGCGCAATCGACTAAATCAGGCGCTGACCCAGCAAATGCAGGCCCAGGCCCAGCTCCTTCGCCGCTTGGGCACGCTCAGCCAGGTCGAGTCTGCCGCCAATGTGGTGGCCCAGGCAACGCCATCCGCCACAGACAAGGCTGAGGCAGTCGCACCTGACACCACAACGAAATAAGCCCTGAGACCCCACTTCGCCTGTATCCCATTCCCGTTCACATTCAAAGCACAACACCATGGCCGCCGCATCCAACTCTGACGACGCATCCGATATCTTCTGGCCTGGCTACGTCGATGCCATTGCAAACCTCGCCATCAACCTACTCTTTGTGATCGCAGTGATGTCCATCGTGGTGATCGGCGCATCGCTGCAGATTGCTGAGCTGATGAAACACCAAGACGCTGGCTTCAAGGAAGATGCTTCTTCAACATCGCAGCAGAACCCGTCAAAAAACAAACGCCGGGAAAATACTGAAGTAGCCAGTGCGGCTGAGGTTTCCGCCAGCAAGTTGCCTGGCACGCAACCTTCAGACAAAACCGGGCCACAGCAGAATCTGGCGGCTAAAGCCGCGACGAGCGTTACACAGCTTCAGAAAAGTCAAGACACAGGCCAAAGCCAGATATCTGACGGCCGTCAAAACAGCCAGCTACAAGCTGAGATGGAGAAGCTCCAGGAACGTAACCGCAAGTTGCAGGCCAGTTTAAATCAAGCCAGTGCCGCGCTGCGAGTAGCAGAGCAGCAGGCTGCCACCGCCGGAAATGCGAAATCCAAATCCATCGTCGATGCCAAGTCTGAATTCCAAGTTGATGAATTAGGTGTTGATGGAAAAGCCGAAACCGTGATCGCCCGCACGGCCACACCGGCCCAGTCCGGACAAGGTGCCACCGCCATCAATGTCCGACAAAACGGCTTGCTAGTCCGCTTTACTGAAGGCGCCCTAGAGTTGTCCGCCAGTGAAGCCAAGGACGTCATCACAAAGGTCAATGGATTCGGTCTCAGTGGCGCAACACGTTGGCGCATCACCGTAGTAGCCCCCAAGGGCTTTTCGGAAGCGCTGCGCCTGGCCTACTACCGAGCCAATGCAGTTCGCAATGCTCTCGTGGCCAACGGTGTGCCCGGCGCCTCCATTGACTTGCGCGTGGTTGAAAGCACTAGCAGCAGCGCCGACAACACACTCGTCAGCTTGAGGCCGCAGCTTTGAAGTTACTGCTCGCCATCAGCCGTCAATTGCAAGTCCACCTGCCCTGGACGCTGGGGGGGTTGTTGCTGGCGCTTTTGTTGTGGGCCGCTTGGGCGCCCATAGACCGGATCGTGCGTGCCGAAGGTCGCATTATCTCTTCGGCACGCGCCCAGATCGTGCAAAACCTTGAAGGCGGCATCGTCACCGAAATCGCTGTTCGCGAAGGCATGGAAGTCAAGGCGGGCCAGGTGCTGATGCGCCTGTCGCCAGTGCAGGCCAACAGCAGTTTGCAGCAGGGTCAGACCCGTGTGGCCGCACTTAAGGCCCAGCAAGCGCGGTTGCGTGCCGAAGCAGACGGCAGTGGCAGCATCACTTTTGGCGCTGACATTCCAGAGACCTACAAAACGATGGAACGCAACACATTCCGCGAGCGGGCCTCCCGCATGGGCATGGAGCAGTCGGCCCTGCGACAGCAAATCGCACAGCGACAGGGCGAATTGATCGAAGCGCAAAGCCGGTCGCGCAGCCTGGCAAGTGAATTTGACCTGGCACGCCGCCAGTCCGTCATGATGGAAGGACTGGTCAAACGCGGCGCCGCCTCGCAAATGGAACTGCTCGAAGCCCAAGGACGCACCGAGCGCCTGACCACTACTTACAACGAAGCGGTTGCGTCCATCCCACGCTTGCAATCGGCCATCGGCGAAACCTCTGCCCGCCTGAGTGAGTCCAACGCACGCTTGAGGGCAGACGCATCTACAGAACTAGCCCAGGTCAGTGCGGAAATTGACCGTTTGAGCTTTTTGGTGGGCGGCGACAGCGATCGCCTGGCACGCACCGAGGTGCGCGCACCCGCCAGCGGCTACATCAATCGCCTGTACTTCAACACCATAGGCGGCGTGGCCAAGGCGGGTGACCCTTTGCTTGAAATCACGCCCTCTGAAAGCCCGCTCGCCATAGAGGCCCGCGTGCGCCCTGACGACCGGGCATCCTTACGCGCCGGCCTGCCAGCCCGGGTAATGCTGGGTGCCTATGACTACACTGTTTACGGCGCGCTCGAAGGCCGTGTGATGGAAGTCAGCGCCGACACGCTGACCGACGAACGCGGCGGACGTTACTACCGCGTGGTAGTAGAAACCAGCCGTGCCACCGGTCGCCTCGCCCACGAAGTCCTGCTGCCCGGCATGACCGCCCGTGCTGACGTCATCCTCGGCCAGCGCAGTGTATTGAGCTACATGCTGTCCCCGCTTCTGCGCTTTTCAAGCAACGCCTTGCGCGAACCTACCTAACCAACCTTTTTTCATTCCCTCCCTGTTGACTACCTTAACATCATGAACAAGCTCAAACCTTACTATGCCTATGTCGGCGTTCCCATCGTCCTTTTGGTCTTTGGCGTCATTGTGTTTTTCAATGCCATCATGGGCACCATTCGGGGCAATCCGCACCCGGAGATCAACTACATCATCTTCATATTGATCATATCTGGCGCGCTCATGATGATGGCGCACGTCGTTCGCCTGAACCGCGAAGGTGCGCTGATCCTGAGCTTTTTTGAAGCGCTGAAGGATGGTGATCAATCCAAGGAACTTCAGCTAATGAGTAGTCAAGCTAAGGCGGATGTTCTACCCGTTCTGGATATGCTTCAGGGCCTGACAGGCAAGCCTATCACCACCTTGCAGCATGATGCGCTCGAGCACGAGATTATACGCTTTGAAGCCAAGCAATCGCGGCGCCTGTTGATGGCGCAGTACATGGGTGGCCTCATGGTGGGCATGGGCTTGCTGGGTACCTTCATTGGCCTGCTGGGCGCCTTGAGCGAGATTGGCAAGCTGATCGGTGCCTTCGGCGGTGCAATAAGCAACTCTGATCCCATCAGCATGATCCAAGAGCTTGTCACCCGGCTCACCGCCCCGATGCAGGCCATGGGCGTGGCGTTCAGCGCATCGCTCTTCGGTGTACTGGGCTCGCTGATCATGGGCGTGCTGCTGGTCTCTGTTAAAGGTTGCTCCAGCGAGCTGATCAACATGTTGCGATCTAAAACCAGCCTGGTCACGGATTTCACCGCCGAAAGTCATGCCGCCTATGGCCTCGATCTGGTACTGGACCCACTTCAAGAGGCGCTGAACGGGCTGGCGGCGAATACCCCTGCCCTCAAACTCATGGGCGCTGCGCTCGACCAGTCGGAGCGCCGCGTGCGCGAACTGGTCACAAGCCTGGGCAGCCTGACCGCCTGCCTCACGCATCACGACGCGACGCTAGGATCACTTGCCACGGCCATGGGCCAGCGCACTGAGCTGGACCTACGCCTGCAAGAGGGTACACAGCGGCAGCAAGAAGGCATTGAGCGCCTGACCGGTCAGCTGAGCAGCTCACTGGAAAGTCAGAGCCAGGTAGCGCAATTGCTGCAAAGCCAATTGGGGCAACAAGAAAACTTTTTGCGACAAACGCAAGCACTGGTGGCCAGCGCAAGCCAGAACATTGCTGCGCAGGCACAGCAACAAATGGAGTATCTGGTCGAGACCCTGCGCGCGCAGTTGACTGCCCAACACGCCAGCATGCAAGAAAGCAATGCCCACGCTGCTGACGCTCGTGACAAGGCTGACCAAGTCTTGCAACAACACCAGGCTGCCATGCATCAACTCCAGCAATGGCTTGAGAAGTCAGCACAGGGCAGCCAAGCCGAAAGCGTGATCCGCACCAATCACGCACAGCGAATTGAAGCCATCGTCGAGGAATACCATAGCCGCCAGGAGCAAATGGTACGGCAGTGGCTGGACGACTCCAATCGCTGAGCCAGCCACTGCGCCCACTTGATTCAGGAACCCAGAGATGACTACCACCACGCCCGAATTTTCTGTGCTCACCAGCACTCAAGCCAAAGCTGACAATCCGACCTACGTGCCCATCGTGTTGGCCCAGGCCAACCTGACGGCAGCGCCGCCGGCACCAGCACCAGCATTGCCATCAGCCGCGCCTATTCCGGTCGCTGCCAATGCGCAGACCGGGGCTAATCAGGTGCTCACGGCAGGTGCTGGAGGCTTTGAGGTAAACATTAACGCCGCCCAATTGCAAAGCGTCAATGTGGTGGACACAGACTTGCTGCTGATTCTGAACAACGGGCAGCGCATCGTGTTGCGGGACGGCGCCTTGCAGGCCGCCATCCAGCCTGGATTTGAGGTCAAGCTGGGTAACCAGACGCTGATGTTGGGCGACTTGTTCAAGAGAGTCGGACAGATCAAACCTGTAGAAGGCGGCAGCTTCAGGCTGCAAGCCACGGAAATTAAACCTCAGGCCTCGGAGCCTGCCACTGGCAATGACGTCAACATGGGCGCGACTGAAGCGCAGGCCATTACTCAAGAGATCAACCAGGCCGTTAAAGTGCTTGAACGTCTGGCCCAATCAGCGCAAAGCGCGCGCATGTCAAATGCCTCTGGTGCGGACGCAGCGTCTGCCTTGCCACCTGCGCCGCCACCCATGCCGGTCAACACAAACACAAGTACAGCTGAAAAAAACATTATCCAGAGCCCGGGCGGTAGAAATAAGAACCAGTATGAGACACAGGGGACGGGAGCAGGCATAGGCGACAGCGCAGGAGCAGGGAACTCCACGCAAACCGGCGCAGGCGCCGGAAGCTCCACGCAAACCGGCGCAGGCACTGGAAGCTCCACGCAAACCGGCGCAGGCGCCGGAAGCTCCACGCAAACCGGCGCAGGCACTGGAAGCTCCACGCAAACCGGCGCAGGCGCCGGAAGCTCCACGCAAACCGGCGCAGGCGCCGGAAGCTCCACGCAAACCGGC
>JBIKZP010000090.1:0-7511 GCA_044354655.1 Rhodoferax sp.
CAGCAAGCCGGTTACCTGGCGATGGAGATTACCCCCGTCACCCTGGCGCAGAAAAAGGGGGACCCTGTGGTTGTTAGCTTAGACGAGCACCCCCGCGCCACCACCCTGGAATCGCTGGCCAAGCTCAAAGGTGTGGTGCGCCCGGACGGCAGCGTGACGGCGGGCAACGCCAGTGGTGTGAACGACGGCGCCTGCGCACTCCTGCTGGCTGACGAAGCCACAGCCGCTAAAAATGGCCTGACGCCCCGTGCGCGCATCGTGGGCATGGCCACAGCGGGTGTGCCGCCGCGCGTCATGGGCATTGGCCCGGCGCCAGCGGTGCAAAAAGTGTTGGCGCTCACCGGGTTGACGCTGGCGCAAATGGATGTGATCGAACTCAATGAAGCGTTTGCCGCCCAGGGACTGGCCGTTTTGCGCCTGCTCGGCTTGGCAGACGACGATGCGCGCGTGAACCGCTGGGGTGGGGCCATTGCCTTGGGTCACCCGCTGGGTGCTTCGGGCGCGCGCCTGGCTACCACGGCGGTCAGCCAGTTACACCAGTCCGGCGGGCGCTACGCCGTCTGCACCATGTGCATTGGCGTGGGCCAGGGCATTGCCGTGGTGCTTGAACGCGTCTGATGGCAGACATTAGGTTGCTATTGCCCGCAGATGCGGCCGCCTACGCTACCCTGCGCCTGCAAGCTTTTGAGCAACACCCGCAGGCCTTTACCTCCAGCGCCGAGGAAGAGGCGCAAAAGCCCCTGTCTTGGTCGGTACAGCGCCTGACGCCTGACCTCAGCAAGCCGCACGACGCCTTTTGGGGCGCATTTGAAGCGGGTGCGTTGGTGGGCATGGTGGGTTTGCATGGACGCTACCGACCCAAAGAGCAGCACAACGCCAGCGTGGTGGGCATGTATGTGGCGCAAGCCGCGTCTGGCCGGGGGCTGGGGCGGGCATTGCTGCAAGCCCTGTTGGCGCAGGCCCGCCAATGGCCTGTGCTGGAGCAAGTGGACTTGACGGTGACTGCCGGCAACCTCAGCGCTCAGCACTTGTATGAATCCTGTGGTTTCAAGGTTTATGGGGAGTTACCGCACGCCGTCAAAGTGAACGGACAAGACCACGCCAAAGTCTTGATGGTGCTCAGACTGCATGACACGCCAAGCAAGGCGCAAAGCTGAGCATGTGGCAGGCCCTCATCACCGACCCTTTTTTTTACGCTGTCAGCATTCCAGCCGTGTTGTTGCTAGGGGTTAGCAAAAGTGGTTTTGGCGCAGGGTTCGGGGCGCTGGCCGTACCCATCATGGCGCTGTCGGTGACGGTGCCGCAGGCCGCGGCTATTTTGATGCCGGTGTTGCTGGTGATGGACCTGCTGGGCATGGCGGCGTTTCGCAAAGACTTTGACCTCAAGCTGCTGAAATTTTTGATTCCTTGCGGCCTGGTGGGCATCGCTGTTGGTGCGGCGCTCTTCAAACTACTGGACGCCCGAACGGTGGCTGGTTTGGTGGGTATTTTCATTCTCTTGTTTCTAGCGCAGCGCTTGCTGTTTCCGCCTAAAGCAGACAGCGCACCTCCACCCAAATGGCTGGGCGCTTTGCTGACCGCGACTTCGGGCTTTACCAGTTTTATTGCCCATGCAGGTGGCCCGCCCATCAGCGCTTACATGATTCCGATGCGCCTCTCGCCCATCCAATACACCGCCACCCTGGCATTCTTTTTCTTTGTCATTAATTTGTCCAAGTGGATTCCTTATGCTTGGCTGGGTTTGCTCGACACCCGCAACATGATGACCTCTCTGGTGCTCATGCCGTTTGCCCCTTTGGGCGTCTTCGTGGGCGTGCGCATGGCGCGCACCATCAATCAGCGGTTGTTCTACCAAATCGTGTATGCCGGCATGCTGCTCAGTGGTGTCAAGCTGCTGTGGGATGCTTGGGCTTGAGGGAGTGCAGCGCTGGGTAGTTGGCTTAATTGCCCTTGGGCGAATCGGCGTCAATCACCCCATCGGAGGGTTGCGCAATTTGGTAGCAGGACCGGCCATTCGACTTGGCGCGGTACATGGCCGCGTCAGCGGCCTTGAGCAAGATGCTCGCGTCTAAGATGGCGTTGGGTTGCAGGCAGGCCACACCAATGCTCAAGGTCACAACGTTTGACGAGTTTGACGCGCCGTGCGGCAGGGCTTCCTGCATGATCTGGTCAAGGCAGCGTTGCGCCGTTTCGCTTGCCTGGGTCATGTCGGTTGCAGGCAGCAAAATCACAAATTCTTCGCCCCCGTAGCGGGCCACCAATTCGCCGGCGCGGTGCGCGCACAGGCTCAAGGCCTGCGCCACCCGGCGCAAACATTCGTCGCCAGCCAGGTGGCCATAGTGGTCGTTATAGCGTTTGAAATGGTCAATATCCACCATCAATAAACTCAACGGTGAAAAACGACGCGCCGCGCGCAGCCATTCAGTTTTTAAAGCCTCGTCAAAGTGCCGCCGGTTGGCAAGTCCGGTCAGCCCATCGGTGGCCGACTGCTGCGCCAGTTGTTCGTTGCTGGCCTCCAGCAACTGGCCTTTGAGCACCCAATCGCTGACGTCGACCCAGGCCGACACCAGGTAGCCCTCGGGTGTGCGTGATTCGTAGATGTTGACCCATAGGCTTGGGCTGATATGAACTAATCTTGGCTCTTTGCTTGCGCTAATTAAAGCCCGCATGCGCAGGCACTCGCTCAACCACTCGTCCTCACAACCTATGGCGGCTGGGAAAAATCCCTGGCTCAAGCCTTCGCGCATCAGATGATCAAATGACTTGCCAATGTTCTCGGGTCGGTGCAGGCGGCCTTCCATCTGGGCAATTTTTTTGTTGTAAAGCACCAGCTTGTCCTCGGCGTCCCACACTTGCAAGCCAACGTCTACCGCATTCAGGCTGGTCGCCAACAGTTGGTGCACCTGCATGATGTCCAAATGAGGGGTGGCCCCGCCGTTGCTCACAGCCCCAAGCAAGGGGGTGGGCAGAAATTTGGTTGACCCGTCAATATAGAGGTGCATGCACAGCCGTCGCAGGGTGTAAAAGCCCTAGCGTAATTACCATTCAAAAATAAATTAATACACACATTAACTTATATTGAGTACCAAATTTCAGGTAGCGCCCTGGCGCCACTGACGACGCTCTACATGCTGGTGGCGCCAATCCGGATCGCGTACTTGGTCAGTTCGGCCACACTGTGCAACTCCAGTTTTTCCATGATGTTGCGGCGGTGTACATCGACCGTGCTGGCGGCAATGTGCAAGCTCTCGGCAATCTGGGGCGAGCTTTTGCCTTCGGCGAGCAGGCGCAACACTTCGGTTTCGCGCCGTCCCAATCGCTTGTTGGCGCGCGCGCTGGAGGCCGTCAGGCTGCCCCTGCGGCTGGCATCTACCAAGGTGGCGGCTGATTCAGGGCACAGGTAGGTTTTGCCCTTGGCCGCGCTGGCAATGGCGTGCACCAGTTGTTCGCCAGCGGCAGATTTGACAACGTAGGCGAGGGCGCCCGCCCCCATCAGTTCCATGACAAATTTTTTGTAGTTGAAGGCCGACAGGGCCACCACTTTCACCTCAGGAAACCGGGCCAGCAAGCCCAGTGTGGCGTCAATCCCATTGACCTTGGGCATGCTGATGTCCATCACCACCACATCGGGTGAGAGTTCGGCCACCATGGCCTCCACTTCAGACCCATCGCCGAGTTCGCCCACAACTTCAATGTCCGGCTCATGGTTGAGCATGATGCGCAAGGCCTCGCGGAACATGGTGTGGTCATCTACCAGCAAAACACGGGTTTTCATGGCGTACGCCCCTTTTTAAGGTTGACTTTTTTCCTGCCTGAAGGCTCTGGCTCCAGCATGAGAGGCACTTGCAGATGGACCGAGGTGCCCTCTCCCGGCATGCTGTGAATCGACACCTGACCGCCCAGTAGGGTCAGGCGTTCGCGCACGCTGATCAGTCCAAAGTTGGCTGAACTGTTGTCTGACAGGAGCGGTGCTGGGTCAAAACCTGTGCCGTCATCACTGACCGTCACGGAGAGCATGTGGTCGTTAGCGCGCGTGATGTTGACGGTGGCTTTACCTACGTGGGCATGTTTGGCCACATTGATCAGCAGTTCACGAACCGCCCGGAACAAGGTGGCCCGAACCGCTGGTTCCAGAGGCTTGGGTGCTTCGTCGTAGGTCGTGTGTACTTCCAGTTGGTACATCTGTTGCACTTCATCGGCCATCCACTCCATGGCAGAGGCCAGCCCGAGTTCGTCGAGCATGGGCGGACTGAGCTGGAAAGCCATGGCGCGCAGCTTGCGGTTAGCCTGGTCCAAGGCCCTGGCGCATTCGTCCAAAGCGGGACGCATGGTTTTGGAAACCTTGAGCTTTTCAATGCTGGACATTTTGAGTTTGGCCATGGCCAGCAACTGCCCCAGGTCGTCATGCAGGTCTTGCGCCAGGGCGCGGCGCTCGCGCACCTCGGCCAGTGCCAAGGCAGAGGCCAGGCTACGTAGCCGGTCGCCTTGTTCCTGCGATACGCTCAAATTCTTGCGTGCCAAACTGGCCTCTTCGGCCGCCAGATGACTGTCGGTGAAGTCGGTGTAGGTCACGATGACGCCGCCAATCTGTTCGCCCTCGTTGCGGTAGGGCAGCACGCGACGGATAAAGCGCCGACCGTTTTCGTTCTGGTATTCGTGCTGAACCATGGGTTTGCCGGTCAAGACGGCACTGGCGGCCTCGAGCAGGCCTTCACCGCTCCAGGACAGAGAAAAATCACTGATGGGCCGACCGATGTCGCTGGCGATGAACTTGAACTGTGCTTGCGAGGCCGGCGTAAACCATTTGATGTGAAAGGTTCGGTCCAGACAGATGGTGGCAATGTCGCTGCTGTTGAGCAGGTTGTTGAGGTCGTTGTTGGCTACCTCCAGCTCCCGCACCTTCCCTTCCAACTGCTGGTTGACCGTGATCAGCTCTTCATTGAGCGATTGCAATTCTTCCTTGGAACTCTCCAACTCTTCATTCAAAGAACGCAACTCTTCATTGGTGGTGACGACTTCCTCGTTGGATACCTTCAGGTTCTCGTTGGTGGTTTCGAACCGCTCGATGGTGCCTTGCAGGTCATCACGCGTGGCTTGCAACTCTTCCTCCAGATGCCGCACAAGGGCCTGGTTGGCGCCTTTCTTGTCGGGCATGAGTACCGGTTGCTGGTCGTGCAAGAACACCACCAGGTACAGCCGCCCGGTTTCAAAACCGGAATGTGGGGTGACGGTGATTTGTACCGGAACAAACACGTTGTCCCGCTTCATGCGGGCACCGGTCACGGTGATGGGCGTTTCGCTGCGGACCGCTTCAGACAGCGCCGCACGTACCCGAGAGCGCAGGCCTTCTCGCACCATGGCCAGCAAATCAGAAGTGGGCGCACCGCGCGGGCGGGCCAAAAAATCATCGGTGGGGCCGCAAAAATAAAGGGCATGGTGACTGCTGTCGATCAGCACCGAAGCCGGTGCAAACCGGTCAAGAATCAGCTTTTGGGCAATGCCGGCAATCTGGTTCATCGGGGACAGACTGCTGGGTAGGGCCACCGAGTTGCCGACGCGCGATTCGGCCACGCGCAGTTGCAAGGCCAGCACGTCTGGCTTGGAGGTTCCTATGCGTTTGAAAATTCGCCACTTTTTGGAGACGGGTTTGAAAATGTCATCGCGATTGCCGTTGGACTCAGCGCTGCCCAAAAACAGGAAGCCATTCATGCGCAAGGCAAAGTGGAAAATATTGAGCACCCTTTTTTGCAGCTCTGGCTCCAGGTAGATCAGCACATTGCGACAACTGATCAAGTCCACCCGGCCAAAGGGCGGGTCTGCAAACAAATTTTGCACCCCAAAGACCACTGAACTTCTTAGCTCATCGTTGACCATGTAGTACTGGCTGTCGGGCCCGTTGACAAAGTAGCGTTTGAGTTTGGCGGGTGAGATGCGGCTGGCAATACTCAAGGGGTAGCGCCCGCTACGCC
The DNA here is from genome assembly GCA_044354655.1 of Rhodoferax sp. GTDB lineage: Bacteria > Pseudomonadota > Gammaproteobacteria > Burkholderiales > Burkholderiaceae_C > Rhodoferax. The sequence goes on from JBIKZP010000090.1 coordinate 5,970, forward strand.
CAATCTCCAGGGCTTCGTTGTTGGTGTCCGTGGCAAAAATTTGTACCGGACATTTTTTTTTCATCTGACGCAACCGGTCCAGCACCACCATCGCCATGGTGTAGGCCTCCTCCCCGGTAGAGCAGCCCGGAATCCAGATGCGGATGGGCTCGTCAGGGAGTTTGGCGCTCACCACGGGCGAGATGACGTCTGAGATCAGGGTTTTCCAGGCCTCGTCGTCACGGAAAAACTCGGTCACACCAATCAGTAAATCGCGGAACAAGGCATCTACCTCGTCGGCATTGTGTTTGAGCAGGTTGACGTAGTCCAGCAATGTCAGGATGCCACGTAAACCCATGCGCCGCTCAATCCGGCGCATCAGGGTGGTTCGCTTGTAGCCGGCAAAGTCGTAGCCGCGCCGCTCCTGGATTATTTTGAGCAGTTGCAGGGTTTCCCTGGACGCACCTTCCTGGGCAACGGTGGAGACTTCGTGATCGACATAGGGGTGGTGGGCATAGGTAGCGATAACTTTTGGCATTTTCTTGACGGGCAAAACGTAATTGGCAACGCCAGATGCGATGGCACTTCGGGGCATGTTGTCGTATTCGGCCGTGGCGGGGTCTTGTACCAGCACCATGCCGCCATGAGCCGCAATGGTTTTAAGTCCCAAGGCGCCGTCGGTCCCTTGTCCGGACAAAATAATTCCGATGGCACCGGAGCCGCAGTCTTCACCCAGGGCGTTGAAAAAGTGGTCGATGGGCAAATGCAAATGTTTCGTGTCGTGTCGGGCAACTAGCTGCAGTTGACCCCGATGGATGGTGAGCGTCTGGTCTGCAGGGGCTAGGTAGATATGGTTTGCTTGAACGGTGCAGCCTTGAATAGCCTCGGCGACGGGCATGGCGGTACTGGCGGCCAGCAGTGACACGGACAAATCGGTGTGATTGGGCGCCAAATGCTGCACCACAACAAAGGCGACACCACTGTCAACCGGCATGGCCTTGAAAAACTCCTGGAGGGCGCTTATGCCGCCAGATGAGGCCCCCAAGCCAGCAATGCAGCAGGGCGGCAATGTGGTTTGGGTCGGCTTGGGCCGGGACGCCGTACTTCGTTTGGGGTTGCTTTTCTCAACGCGTTGGGTGGGCAAACAGATCTCCTCGGAAGTAATTATTTGGCCAATATCTACACGTTGTGTGCATCCGCTTCATTATTGGGTGTTTATTGACACTTACTTTACAAATTCAGTTTAGCGCCTAATCTTTCATCTTTTATCTGGTATTTCACCCGGGTTTCTTAGGGGCATTATTTTCATCCCCAGTGGGTGAACTATTCGTGGCTAGCGCAGCCTGGTATGCCAGGCTTTGTCGCTCAACTGACACGCAGGCGCTGGCCGTCATTGCTACAGTTCAAGTATGAAAACCTTTCAAACCTTATCAGAACTCACGCCCTTGGTGGGCCAAAACGTGGCTGACAGCGACTGGATCACCATCACGCAAGAGCAGGTGAACCTGTTCGCGCAGGCCACGGGTGATCACCAGTGGATTCACGTCGATGTTGAAAAAGCCA
>JBIKZP010000091.1:0-7459 GCA_044354655.1 Rhodoferax sp.
ATCAGGCAAGGTGGCTTGGCGCGCACCGCCCAGCACGGCCACCATGCGCACCTTACCGGCCTTGTGGAAATCAATAAAGTCAGGAATAGACGCCACCCCGGCATTGATCTGGTTGCCCAGCATGTCTGCCATCATGGGGGCGCTGCCGCGGTAGGGGGCGGCCTGCATGTCCAGGGCGTATTTTTGGCCAATGATCTTGACCAAAAATTCGGGCACAGACGCGGGGGCAGGCACGCCGATGGTACCTTTGCCACCGCCCTGGCTACGCACCCAGGCCACATACTCGTTCATCGATTTGACCGGTGTACCGCCTGATACCGCCAGCGCGTTGACGAAGGTGGCAAACCCGGCCACCGCCACAAAATCACGCGCAGAGTCGTAGCCGGGGTTCTTCACCACCAGCGGCAAAATGGAGATGGTGTGGTCGTGTGACAGGAAGAAGGTGGTGCCATCGGGCGCAGCCGCCTTGAGGGCCTGCGCCGCAATTTGACCACCGGCCCCGGCCTTGTTCTCCACCATCACGTTCGTACCCAACTGGTCCTTGAGCTTGTCGGCCAACAAGCGGGCAATGGCATCGGTACCGCCACCCGGCGGAAAACCCACCAGCAACTTGATGCTGCCGCTTTGCGCCTGCACCAGTCCCGATAACAACAAAGCACCCAGGCACACAGTGCGGCGAAACAGGGACAGTTGAGACATGGCGAACTCCAGTTGTTAAAAAGAAATTAAAACGTGCCGGGGAAAGCGCCACCATCGGCCAGCACATTTTGGCCGTTGATGTAGCCCGCTTGCTGGCTGCACAAAAAGGCGCAAATGGCGCCAAATTCCTCGGGCTGACCCAAGCGCTTGGCCGGAATGTTATGCCGACGGGCGGCGTACACCGCCTCCAGCGCCTGGCCGGTTTTTTCGGCAATGCTCGTGTAATTGCTCTTGAGTCGGTCGGTATCAAACGAACCAGGCAACAAATTATTCAACGTCACGCCATGGGCCGCCAGCGGGCTGCGCGCCACACCAGCGACAAAGCCCGTCAAGCCACTGCGCGCACCGTTGGACAAGCCCAGAATATCAATCGGCGCCTTCACCGCGCTAGAGGTGATGTTGACGATGCGGCCAAAGCCGCGCGCCGCCATGCCGTCCACCGTGGCCTTGATGAGCTCGATGGGGGTCAACATGTTGGCGTCCACCGCGCGAAGCCAAGTCTCACGGTCCCAGTCGCGAAAATCGCCCGCGGGAGGACCGCCGGCGTTGGTGACGACGATGTCAAACTCGGCGCGCTTGGCAAACACCCGTGCACGGCCCTCCACGGTGGTGATGTCCGCGGCCACGCACACGACTGAAACGCCTGGGTTTACTGCTTGGGCATCTGCCCGCATACGGGCCGCCGCTGCCTGCAGCATGTCGTCGCCACGGGCCACCATCAGCACGTTGACGCCTTCGTGCGCCAGCGCTTGGGCGCAGCCTAAACCCAAGCCTTTGCTGGCGCCACAGACCAAGGCCCACTTACCGGCAATTCCTAAATCCATAACAAGCTCCTAAAAAACACCCAAAAAATACAGCACTTCAGAACATCAGCGTGCCGATTGCAGCAGCGCAGGCCGCATGCCCAGGGAAAACACATAAATACCCAGCAGCACCAGCGCGGTGCCAGCAGCCACCCACACCGTCAAGGGTTCGCCCAAAATGAAAACACCCATCATCAAGGTGGACACCGGACCGATCATGCCGGCCTGGGCGGCCAAGCCGGAACCGATACGCTCAATCGCCATCATCACCAGCACCACCGGTACGGCGGTGCACAAGGTGGCATTGAGCACCGACAACCACAGCACCTCGGGCGCCACCAGCGCGGCGCTCAAGGGCCGCATCAGCAAAAATTGGGCAATGCACAGGACGCAGGCGACCGAGGTGGCCCACCCCACCAGGCGCAGCGAACCCAGCTTTTGCACCAGCTCGCCACTGAAAATCAGGTAAATGGCATAGGAGGCGGCGCTCAAAAACACCAACAAGGCGCCCAGTGCCACGCCCTCGCCAGCAAAATTTACCTCATGGCCAAACACCACCAGCACGCCAACATAGCTGATGGCCATGCCCAGCAGTTGCATGCGTGAGATGGGCCGCTTGTAAAGCACCAGCCCCAGCAACAACACCAGGGTGGGGTTGAGGTACAAAATGAGCCGCTCCAGCGAGGCGCTGATGTAGCTCAGGCCGGCGAAGTCCAGGTAACTGGCCAGGTAATAACCAGTCACACCCAGGCCAAACACACTGAGCCCTTCGCGCCGTGTCAGCGGGGGTTTACCGCGACTGGTCCACCAGGCCATGGTGAGAAAAAACGGCAGCGCAAACAACATGCGAAACATGATGAGCGTGACCGCGTCCACCCCGTGCCGATAGGCCAGCTTGACGATGATGGCCTTGGCGCTGAAGCTGATGGCGCCCAGGGTGGCCAGTGTCAAACCCACCGCCAGGGGTTTGGACGATGCGCTCAAACGCCCTCCGTCGGGCCAACTCGGGGGTCCGTATCGGCCGCGGTCAGCGGGTTGTATCTTTGGTAGCGCTGGTGCAAACGGCGCAACAACCACCACACGCTCAACAACACCAGCGGTATAGCCGCTGCAGAGGTGCTGGGCGCGCTCCAGGGCCAGCCCAGCGACTCGGCGCCTTTGGCCAGGTAGCTGATCAGGCCCACGATGTAGTAGGTGATGGCCGCCACTGACAAACCCTCGACGGTGGACTGCATCTTGAGCTGCAGGTCTTGACGATGGTTCATGGTGGCCAAGAGGGCCTGGCTGCTTTGCTGTTGCTCAATCTCCACCCGCGTGCGCAGCAAATTGCTGACCCGCGAGACGCGTTGTGACAAAGCGTCCTGGCGCCGCGTCGCCCACTCACAGGTGTTGCGCGCCGGGGTCAGGCGCCGGTCCATGAACTCGCGTATGGTTTGCAAGCCTGACAAGCGTGACTCGGCAATGTCCTCAATGCGCTTGTCCACCAGGTCAAAGTAGGCGGCACTGGCTGAAAAGCGTGAATGGGTCGCCGCATGCTGGCTTTCCACCTGGCCGGCCAGCTTGGTCAGACGGTCCAGCAACAAGGGTTCAGCATCGCGGTCGGCGCTGCGAATGGCCTCGGCCAGTTCGGCCAGTTCGCGCTCTGCACTGGCCAATACGGCATAGGCCTCCCGCGCGGCCGGCAGGCCCAGCAAGGCGGCCATGCGGTAAGTTTCAATTTCCAGCAGGCGCTGCACCAAACGCCCCAGACGGCGCGGCGATATCCCGCCCACAAACAGCACCATGCGTGAGAAGCCGTCGGCCTGAATAGAGAAATCGGTGTAAACCTCGCCAAAGCCATCGGCCACGGTAGAACCCAGCATCATGTCTTCATGGAGCACATGTTTGACCAGGCTGGCAGTGTCCGAACCGCGCGAGGGCAGCACCCACAGGTGCAGGCTGGCCAGGCACTCGCCGGGCAAACCAGCCCGCCAGTCCATCGGCACGCCAACCCAGGCCGGCTCAGGCTCACGCTCGCCAAAGGCCTCCTCAGGCATGGACCGGGTGAAGGTCCAGGAAACAAACTCAGTGTGCAGCTCCCAGCGCACCCGAAAAGCACCCAGATCCATGCGCAGGTGGGTACTGTGGGCGTCGGGTTGCGGCAGGTGTTGGTTGCGCAGCAAGGCCGCCACATGGGCACGGCTGGCCTCACGCTGGGCCGCGTTGCACAGCATCACCACATGCGTGATAGCCAGGGGCGCGCTCAAGGCCTCAGGCGGGCGGGCGTGAATTTCGTTGTGCAGCGAAAGGCGCTGCGGATGCTGGGTGAGTTGGGGGTAACTGTGCATGCGTTTCTCCGACTGGCATTGTGCCTGCGTCTGGATCTGGGCCAAGCCCGCAAGCACAATAAAAAACGGTACCTGGGCATCAGCACCGCAACGTTTTACAAGTGGCGGAGCAAGTTTGGCGGCATGGACAGCTCCATGATAGCCCGCATGTAGGAACTCGAAGACGAGAACCGACGCATCAAGAAGATGTATTTGGAGGAGAAGCTCAAGGCCGAAATCGTCAACGACTACCTCGCAAAAAAGTAACTCAACCATCTCGCAGACTTGAGATGGCAAAAGGGGTCGTGCAGCAGCGTGGGCTGGCCATTCGGGTCGCCTGTGGCGTGTTCTCGATCAGTGAGTCCTGCTACCGCTACGAACCCAAACAAGACGCTGAGAACGCGGTCATAGCCGACTGGCTAATCCGTCTGACCGACAACCACCACAACTGGGGATTTGGCCTGTGCTACCTGTACCTACTCAACGTCAAGAACTTCGGCTGAAACCACAAACGGATTTACCGCATCTACCGCGAGCTGGAATTTAACCTGCGCATCAAACCCAGGAAGCGCCTAGTGCGGGAGAAGCCAGAAACGCTGAGGGTGCCGCAGGCCATCAATCAGGTCTGGTCCATGGCTTCATGCACGGCAGGTTGGAGGACGGCAGGATCCTGCGTTTGTTCAATGTCATCGACGACTTCAACCGTGAGGCGCTGGGCATTGAGGTGGACTTCTTGCTGCCCTCAGATCGGGTAATCCGCCCCCTTGGTTTATCGGTGGGATTACTGTTTAGCCCATACGGGAAGTGTGGAAGTCGCTACCATAATCGGTGCAGAAGCTATAAGCAGCAATGTGCAAGGACTAATTCAGGTCAATGGCTTAAAATTTTTGAAACAAACCGACGCGAGGCAGTTTGATGAACATGCAGACATCAGATCACTGGGAAGACGTGTATCGAAAAAAGAGTTTTGATACCGTCAGTTGGTACGCTCCCCATCTGGCGGAGTCTTTGCAACTGATAGAGCAACTTTGCCCAGACAGAACAGCCAGCATAGTGGACATCGGTGGTGGTGAATCGACCCTGGTGGATGACCTGCTGGAGCGGAAGTATTTGGATTTGTCCGTGCTGGACATTTCCTCCACTGCGATTGACTTTACGCGCAGGCGTCTGGGGTCAAAGGCACAGCAAGTTAGTTGGTATATAGGTGACATCACACGTTATGACTTCGCCCCCAAACAGTTTGATTTGTGGCATGACCGTGCCGTTTTCCACTTCTTGACAGATGCTTCGGCACGGGATGCCTACGTGCAACTCGTCCGCCGCTCAGTCAAGCCAGGTGGTCAGGTGCTGATGGCGACCTTTGGCCCCAACGGCCCGCTCAAATGCAGTGGGCTGGATGTTGTACGTTACGAAGAACATAGCCTCCATCATGAGTTCGGCGAAGGCTTCAAATTGATGGGAAGTGAGTTGACGCATCATCACACACCGATGGGAACAGACCAGCAATTCCTTTATTGTTGGTGCAGAGTCAGCCATTAAATATCTAGGCAAATTGCCGCTATTGCCCTGAGTCGAGGGGCTAGGCAGACTATCCGCCCATTGTGAAAAGCTGGCGACGAAAAAGGCAACGCATCATTGCGTTCTTTGACTATCCGCCGGGGATTCGCAAAGTGATCTACATGACCAATGCCATGTAGTCTGTAAATATGATTCTGCGCAAGATTACGAAGAACCGCGGATTATTTCCAAGTGATGAGGCGCTGAGCAAATTGTTCTACTTGGCACTGAGGAATATCAGCCAGAAATGGAACATGCCGATTTTGGACTCGAAGGCTGCGCTGAATCGGTTAAGTATTGAGTTTGAGGACCGGGTCCCTCAGCAAGGACCCTTAACTCCGTTTACAAAAAAAATCGGACACCCTCCTTCATGGCACGACTCACCTGCCCGGCACGACCACAGACGATCTTAAGAATTAGCGTAGAAAAAGACGGCCAGTTTGTTGCCATTCGAGTGCTCCTCAAAAGCAAACTTCATAGAAGCTCAGGCCTGTGCTGCAATAACCTTGATCTCGACGCCGTATTCCGGGCCGGCCAGTCGCGCGCTATGCACGGTGGCGCGGGCGGGGGTGTGGCCGGATACCACCCACTCTTGCCAAGCGCGGTTCATCTCGGCAAATGTGTCCATGTTGGTGAGCCAGATGGTGGCCGACAGCACGCGACTTTTGTCACTGCCGCTGAGCGCTAGCAATCGGTCAATGCTGGCCAGCGTCTGCCGAGTCTGGGTGTAGATATCGGGTCCGCAGCCATCGTCGGCCACCTGACCCGTGAGGTACACGGTGTTTTGGTGAATGACGGCCTCGGACAGGCGGGGGCCGGTTTCTATTCGTTGAATGTTCATGGTGTTGTGTGAGAGTGAAGAGTGTCAAGAAAAAGGGTGCGGCTACTTGCTGCGCCCCACGTACTGTGTAATGACTAGCAGTAGGGTGGTGACCAGCACGATCAGGGTGGAGATGGCGGCAATGGTCGGGTCAACCTGGTCGCGCAGGGCGTTGAACATATTGCGCGTGAGCGTGGAGTTGGGGCCGCCTGAGACAAACAGCGACACGATGATTTCATCAAACGAGGTCAAAAACGCCAACACCGCACCTGTAACCACCGAAAATTTAATTTGTGGCAGCGTCACCAGCCAAAAAGCTTTGAGACGCGAAGCGCCCAGACTGCGCGCCACCAGTTCCTGGTCCATGTCAAAGGTTTTGAGCGCGGAGGCCACCACCAGCATCACCACTGGAATCGCCAGCATGCTGTGCGCCAGCACCAAGCCGAGCATCGAGTTCACCAGCTTGAGCTTGACATAGGCATAAAACACACCGATACCGATAAGGATCACCGGCACCACCATCGGGGTCAACAGCAGCATCAAGAGCAGGTTGGCATGCCGCAAGCGCGACACGTGCAGGCCATATGCCGCCATGGTGGCCAATGGGGTGGAAAGCAGCGCGGTCAGCAGGCCGGCCTTGAGCGAGGTGGCCGTAGCATCCATCCATGAGGTGGAATTGAAGTAGCTGACGTACCATCGCAACGACCATTCGCGTGGCGGAAACTCCAGGTACTGCGAGGCCGAGAATGACATCGGAATCACCAGCAGTGTGGGGATTACCAGAAACACCATCACCAGCACGGACGTGGCATACAGCCATAGCCGGGCGCGGTGCGTGATCTGGGTCTCTGTGGCCGGGTTCTGCAGCCAGCTCATGATGCTGCCCGATCCGACAGCACAGACCCAACCCGGGTCAGTCGCATGGCGCCAAAAATCAGTAGCGCGGTCAATAGCAGCAACACCACGCCCAGCGCGCTGGCCGCACCCCAGTTGAAAAAGATCTCAATGTCATTGGCAATGCGGCTCGACACCATAATCACCTTGCCGCCGCCCAGCACTGCTGGCGTCACATAAAAGCCAAGGCACAGAATGAACACAATCAGCACGCCTGCACTAAGCCCAGGCAGGGCCAGCGGGAAAAAAACCAGCCAGAAACTGCGCAACGGGCCAGCGCCCAGATTGGCGGCGGCGCGCAGGTAGTTGCGGTCGATCGCGCGCATAGCCGAGTACAGTGGCAAAACCAAAAACGGCAGCATCACATGCACCATGCCAAT
>JBIKZP010000092.1:0-7433 GCA_044354655.1 Rhodoferax sp.
AGGCGTTGGACGGCGTCTCCATCCTCGTTCGCGCCCCGCAAGACAGCAGCCAGCGCGTCAGTTTCATGAGCATGATTGAGAACATTGACGTCAAACCCGGCGAGCCACCGGCCCGCGTGGTGGTGAATGCCCGAACCGGTACGGTGGTCATCAGCCAAAACGTGCGCGTCTCGGCAGCAGCCGTTTCGCACGGCACCATTACCGTGGCCATTTCTGCCACCAATGAAATTTCGCAGCCCAACCCGCTCTCACAAGGGCAAACCGCCGGTGTGCAAAACGCCGAGGTCAAGGTCAGCGAGCCCAACAAGCCCATGTTTTTGTTTCAGCCCGGCGTAGACCTGCGCCAGATTGTGGATGCTGTGAACCAGGTGGGCGCCACGCCCTCCGCGCTGATCTCTATTTTGGAAGCTCTCAAAAGTGCAGGCAGTCTGCGCGCCGAGCTTCTGGTGATTTGATTCGTCACTGATTCAACCAAGACACCCCCATGGACGCGCCTGCCCTGCCCTCTACCCGCTCCTACCTGGACTTTGACGGCCTGGGCGAGCTCAAAGGTCAGGCACGCAAGGGCGTCAAGTCGGCCACGCGTGAGACGGCGCAGCAGTTTGAAGCGCTGTTCTTGCAGATGACCATGAAGTCGATGCGTGATTCGGTCATGAAAAACGAAGAGAACGACTCTTCGGGTGTGGCCACCTACGAAGGCATGTTTGACCGCGAGGTTTCCTTGCAACTGGCCAAACGCAACACCCTGGGCCTGGCGGACATGCTGGTGAAGAATTTGGACAGCCAACAAGTCAACGCTCAAAACACCACCGACATGCTCAAAGCCCGCCAAGCCGGCATTGCTGCAGCACCCGTGCCGCTCAACCCCAAACAAGTGGGCGTGTCACTCACACCGGCCGCACCTACCGTGCTGCCTTTGCCGCGCGTGGGCGGAATTCCGCTGGTGATGCCCGGCAAAATGATTAGCGGGAGCGGCACATGACCGATTTAGTTGGCGTCGCCTCGAATGCCGTAGCCGCTTACCAGCGCGCCCTGGGCACGGTCAGCAATAACATTGCCAATGTCGCCACCGACGGTTACTCGCGCCAAGAAGTGGTGCTGCAGGCCAGCCCCATCAACAAGGTAGGCAATATTTTTCTGGGCACTGGCGTCATGGTGGACCGTGTGAAGCGCCAGTACGACTCCTTTGTAGAAGCCAACCTGCGCAACAGCAACAGCGACCTGGCCAGCCAGGAGCCCATGGTCAACTACGCCAACCGCGTGATTGATGTGCTGGGCGGCCAAACCATGGGTCTGACCAGTGCGCTGGACCAATTTTTCTCCTCTTCGCGCGATCTGGCCACCGACCCCGCCTCCAGCGTGGTGCGCAGCAGCTTTGTGCGTGACGCCGAAGGTCTGGCCTCCCGGTTTGGCCAGTTGTCGGCGCAGCTCGACCTGGTGCAAGAAGAAACGCAGCAGGCCCTGAACAGCAGCGTTTCACAAATGAATACGTTGACCAAGCAGCTGGCGCAGGTGAACGGCCAGTTGACCAAACAGCGCACCACCGCGGCTCAACCGTCTGAGCTTTTGGACCAACGCGACCGCCTGCTCAAAGAACTGTCTGACTTTGCCCATGTGAACACCCGCTTCAGCGAAAACGGCGAAGTGCTGGTGAGCCTGGGACCCTCGTTCACCCGTGACGTTATCGTCAACGGCGACAAGTCGTTCATGATTGCCACCAACTTCAACTCCGCCTCGCCCGAGAAGGTGAGTCTGGTGCTGGACCCCTACGGTAGCCCCGCCCCCTTGACTGGCATTACCAGCGGCCAACTGGCTGGGCTGATGTCTTTTCGCGAACAAGTGCTGGGCAGCACGCGCAGCGCGATGGACAACCTGGCCAGCGTATTTACTCAGCAGGTGAACGCCATTCACCGCCAAGGTGTTGATGCTTACGGCAACCCCGGGGGCGATTTGTTCACCCTGGACCCTGCGGCCAGCTCTGTGGCAGGCGGCATGAAGGTGGCCTTTGAAGACCCCTTACGTATTGCCGCAGCAGCGCAATTCAGGGTCATTGAAGACCCCAACAACACCGGTGGGGCAGATGCCAATGTCAGCTATTTGGCTGCCACCAAGGCGACTGGTCCAGATGATCTGTTAAAGGTACTGGTCAACAACTCCCACCCCAGCGCAGGTCATACCTTGTCGGTGGATGCTAGCAACCCGCTACTTGCCGTGACCACCATTGCCAACGGCATGAAGGATGTGGTGGTGTACCTGGACGGCGCCCAAACCGACCAGCAATTGCAGTTGATCACCCGCGATGGCCGTCAATTGACCGGTCAAGCTATTGATTCGTCTTTGCAAACCCGCTTGATGACCACCGCCAACGGCTTTGCCCAAGGCGCCAGTTACTCGTCGAGCTACCTGAACCAGTCGGGCGAAAGCGGCTACAAAGACATGACCGTGTTTTATGGCGCCAAGGCCGATGTGCGCCTGCAACCCATGTACGACAGCAAAGGCGTGCCCATTGCGCCTACGCCCCTGGCGGCGGAGTTGTCTGGTGGTCGTATCAACTTTGCCGCCGGTGAAGGCGTGCTGGCTGGTAAGTTCACCCTGAACGGCGTGACTTTGGGCGCTCTTACCCCCGCAGCGGGACAAACCCTGCAAGCCAGCGACGTGGCGGGCTGGATCAACAACGCGGGCGTCTCCGGCGTCACGGCCTCCTACCAAAACGAAATTCGCATTCCTGCCAGCCAGCTCAAGCTGGACAAGCCGCTGAGCTTGAACGGGATCGTTATCACGGATGCATCCGTGGCCTTGGCAGACTCCAATGCCCTGGTAGACGCCATCAATTTGAAAAGCGCCACCACCAAGGTCAACGCCTCTTTGTCCAAAGACGGAGAGCTGTTGCTCACCAACATACCGGGTGAAACCGGGCGTGACATTACCCTGACCGCCACGTCTTACGCCGGTACCGCAGTTAACGCCTTAGGGGTGACGGCGCAAACCTTCACCGGCCAGGTCAGCATCACCCGCACGCTGGTCAACGGTCAGTCAACACCGGTAGAACTGGGTTTTGGCAGCACCGGCAGCCCCAAAGACTTGGCCAAGCTGGGCTTTCGCACCGCTGCCTACTTGAGCGGCACCGTCAAAGACGACGTGATGGTGTTTGTAACGGGCGCGGGCACCGCTTCGGTGGCAGCCAGCTACTCTGGTCAGGCGCTTAACCCCCAGCAGGCCATGCGCAGCCAGCCCATGAAGCTGAGCTTCACGTCGGCCACCCACTACACCATTACCGACACCAAGACCAACACCGTGGTGGCCGAGCGCGACTTTGACCCCAGCGCGCTCAACCCCGGCGTGAGCTACCAAGGCCTGCAACTGTCCTTTACCAGCCCCCCCAAAGCGGGTGATGGTTTTGTGATGGACGGCAACGTGGACGGCACCGGCAACAACGAGAACATGCTGCAGCTGGCAGCCCTAGAACGAAAAGCCTTGATAGGCGGCTCCAAAACTCTGGGCACGGCCTATATTGACCAAGTGAATGAAATGGGCAACATTGCCCGCCAAGCCACCATTGCCAAAGCCGCCCTCACGGTGGTGCATGAACAAGCCGTGTCTGCCCGTGACCAGGTGGCTGGCGTTAGCTTGGACCAGGAAGCCGCCGACCTGATTCGTTTTCAGCAGGCCTACCAGGCAGCGGCCAAAGTGCTGCAAGTGGCCAGTCAACTGTTTGACAGTGTTTTGCAAGTCCGCTGATCCCCAAGGTAATTTATGAAAATCTCCACCAGTTACCTGTTTGACCGTGCCACCCAACAAATGAGCACCGTGCAAAATGACCTGGCTAAAACTCAGGCCCAGATTGCCGCGCGCAAGCAAGTGCTGAACCCCAGCGACGCGCCCGACCAGGCGGCGTCCATCCAGCGGCTGAAGTCGGTCATTGGCCGGCAAAACAGCTACACCAACACCCTGGAAAACGTGCAAAGCCGGCTCGATGCGGAAGACTCTTCGCTCGGCAGTGCCAGTGACCTGTTGATTCGGGTGAAAGAAATTTCTGTCCAGGCCGCCAACGGTACCTTGGGCACCAATGACCGCAAAGCCCTGGGCACCGAGTTGCAAGGCCTGCGTGACCAGTTGTTGAGCTTGGCCAATTCTCAAGACAGCAGCGGCAACTACCTGTTTGCCGGCAGCCGTGTGCGCGAGCCCGCCTTTGCCGTGGACGCCAGCGGCTACCCCGCCTACCAAGGCGACCAGACCCGCATGAACGTGGTGGTGGGTGAGCAGCGCACCTTTGCCATCAACCGCACCGGTACCGATGCTTTTGTACGCGTGGTGCGCACCGACACCAGTGGTGTTTCCAGTGGCGTGGGGTTTTTTCAGTCGTTGGACGAACTCACCACCGCCGTCAATACCTCAGACATCAAGAATATTCAACGCGGCATTGGCGAAATGGACCGCCTGCTAGAAGGCGTCAGCCTGGCACGAGCCGATGTGGGCACCGACATGAAGACGGTGGAACAGCAAACCAGCATCGTGGATGACACCGTGCTGAGCCTGAAAACCACCCTGTCTAATATTGAAGACTTGGACTACGCCACTGCCATCACCGAGATGAAGAAGCAGATGTTGGCGCTAGAGGCAGCTCAAAGCAGCTTTGCCCAAATTTCTCAGTTGAACTTGTTTAATTACCTGAAATAACAGGCTCAAGAATATTCAGGGTGTGCCGAATACTTACTGTGCCCACAGAACTTAGAGAAATAACCCATGGCAACAAGTGCAATCAGCGCGCTGGGCGCAGGCTCAGGAATCGATGTCAAGTCCCTGGCGCAAAGCTTGGTGGACACCGAAAAAGCACCGCGTAAAGATGCTATTGATAAAAAAATTGCCAAGTCTGAAGCGCGCATTTCAGGCTATTCGGCCATTCGCTTTGTTCTCGACCAACTCAAGACCGCTTTCCAGGGCCTGAACAACAAAGCAGATTTCAACAGCCTGAGCGTTTCCAACAGCCAGACTGCGGCCTTCTCTGCCACCGGCAGCAGCACTGCGTCCAGCGGGTCGCACAGTATTGTGGTCAAGACTTTAGCCACCGCGCAGCGCAGCGCCAGTACGGCGTACACCACCAGCACCGACTCCGTGTCCACCACTGATATTACTTTGTCACTTACCGTGGGAACAAGCGACGCTGTGTCGATCACGGTAGCTGCAGAATCTGCCACGCCTGAAGGTATTACTGAAGCCATCAATGCGGCCAATTTGGGCATCAGTGCGCAACTTATAGAAACAGACAGCGGCTACCAAATACTGACCACTGGCGCCACCGGTGTGGATAACGCTTTCACCCTGACGAGCTCGGGTGTCACGGGCTCAGATGGCCTTAGCTTCAGCGTGGTCTCGGGACAAACAGCCAGCGATGCCACGTTGACGGTTGATGGCTTGTCCGTCACACGCAGCAGCAACACCATTTCAGATGTCATCACTGGTGTTACGCTCAATTTATATGCCGCCACCACCTCGAGCACCAGTGACGGCACGACCACCTACACCGCTGCCGCGTTGAATCTGACACGCGACACATCCGCGGTCAAAGAAAAACTCCAGACCCTGGTGAGTGCCTACAACGATGTTGAGTCGGTACTCAAAGACGCCTACAACAAAGACTCCAAAGTAGAGGGCTACGGTGCCGCGCTGGTGGGCGATTCAACCGTGCAGACCATTCGTAATCAGATTCGCAGCATGGTCACGTCTAATACAACGGCCAGCACAGACAATATATTGGCACTTAGGGATGTAGGCATTTCCATCAATGCAAGTGGAAAACTTGAATTGAATGAAACCACACTCGATACCGCCTTTACGTCCTACTTCAGTGAAGTGGTGACCATGCTCAGCAATGACATTGGCACCGAATATGTGGCGTCGACAGACGATGCCGGTATAGCCGGTGATGCCATCAACACCCTCACCACCCTGCTCGCGAATGACGGCATATTGCTGACCCAAAGTACCAATGCCAGCGACAGGATTGATGAATTTGAGCTGCAACTTGAAAAACTGGAAGCCCGTATGACCCTGCTGTTGGAACGTTACAACAAGCAGTTCGGCGCCATGGAGTCGGTCGTAGGCCAGTCCAACAGCCTGCGCACCAGCCTGACCAGCACCTTTGACGGCATGATGGCCACGTACACCAAAGGCTAGAAACCCCCTGGCTTCTACCCCTAGCTACTAAAAAAATAGCTAGTTAGACACATAGAGCGCCATTGCGCTGAAAAATCTTTTTCATTCGGCCCTCAAGTTTTCTGAGGCCCTGACGATTCCCATTTGCTGATCTTTAATTTCTGCCCGCCAGAGCATTTTTCTAGGCGAGCGGTCTCAACAGATTGCAGAAAAGGACTCACCATGGTTTCAGAGATTCAAGGCGTCAAAGGTGCTCAAGCGCCAACCCCCATCAAGTCGGCTCCACCGGCAGAAGCTGCATTGGCTGCGCAAACGGCTGCCAAGGCTGCATTGGCTGTGCCCAAGCCCGCCGCCATCAAGTTTGACTCGGGCGAAATGCGTCAAAACTTGCAAGATGCAGTGAAGATGCTCAACGAGCAAATGAGCGTTAACAAGCAAGGGCTTGGGTTTTCTTTTGATGAGACGGCAAACCGAGCCGTGGTTACGGTTCGCAATATGAACAGTGGCGAAGTCGTGCGCCAAATCCCCAACGAAGACTTGCTGCATCTGGCCCACAAACTCGACGATCTCAAAGGCATTCTTTTCAACAACAAGGTTTAATTTTTTACAAATTAGCCTCAAGAAATTTATGCAACAACCGATTCATCAAGTAACAGGGAGTGTTTAAGGCTTTCTGTGATGGGCACGCTTCAGATGCCAAGCAATTTGTACCGAAGCTTGTCCGAAGTGCCTAAACCTCAACGATTTAACTTTTTTTCAGGAGAAGTGTCATGTCATCTATCAATACCAACGTTAATGCCCTGTTTGCCCAGAATTCACTCAAAGTGAATAACCGCAATTTAAGTACCGCCATGGAGCAACTCTCCACTGGCTCCAAAATCAATTCGGCCAAGGACGATGCTGCCGGCCTGGCCATCTCCACCACGATGACTGCTCAAATTCGTGGCTTGAGCCAAGCGGTGCGCAATGCCAACGACGGCATCAGCATGTTGCAAACCGCTGAAGGTGCCATGATTGAACAAACCAATATGCTGCAACGCATGCGTGAATTGGCTGTGCAGGCTTCAACCGCCACGTACACCTCTACACAACGTGGCTACCTTGATACAGAATTTCAAGCCCTTGACACGCAGATCGACAACATTGCCGACCAGACCAAATGGAATGGCTCTACTTTGTTGGATGCTGCCTCCACAGCTTCAGGAACTTATGCCTTTGTCGTTGGCTCCGCCGGCACAGAGACAATCTCTGTGGCGATCACCAATACGACCAACACAGCT